>DASZFE010000191.1:0-11071 GCA_035940155.1 Solirubrobacteraceae bacterium
TGGAGAGCTCGCCGCGGACGCCGCCGGAGCATGCGGCCGAGCCGCGAGTTTTTCCGGCCCGCCCTTGTACTCCCGGCAGTCTTCCATCACGTAGCCCGGGCTGCAGCTCGTGAGCTGCTTCCAGCGCTGCTTGAAGGCGGCCTGAAACCGTCGCAGGGCGGCGGCGCGCTCCGAGCCGGACTTGCCCGCGGCGACCTGCGCGAGGATCCGCTGGGTGAGCAGTTCGATCCTGATGCGGACCAGCAGGTCCGCTTCGGTCTCATGGGCCCTCGCCAGGTACTTCTGCAGCTCGCCCGGCTTGGGGAAGCTCCGGTGCACGAGCTCTTCGAAGCGACGCCTGACTTCGGCGTCGGAGACCGTGATGTGCCTGGCGGCGGCTTCGTGGACGATCCATTCTGAGGTGATCAGGAAGCCGAGCGCCTGATGGTCGGGCGAGCCGCCCGCGCCGAGGGCCCGCTCGACGGCGACCCAGTGCCGATAGCCGGCCGCGGCGATCGGCGCGCCGGCCACCTGGGCGGCAGCGCCGGCGTGCGAAGCCGGGGCGCCCTGCACCGGGACTGCTGCGGGAGAGACCGGGATCGTGGTCGTGGTGGAGGGAGAAGAAGAGCCGCAGCCCACCAGGAGAGAGGCCGCGAGCAGCGCAAGCGCCGCCTGACAGACCAGCGCACGTAATCGACCCATACCCCTCATCTAAGACCCCTTCCCCGCATCTTCATCCCAGCAATACAGCTTAAGCACACTCCGCTCAGACGAGCGCCGATACCGAGCGCGAGCGGGTCTCTCAGACGAGCGCCGATACCTGGGCAGGCCGCTCGGCACGACCCCAGGTCGGCCGCGGCGGCATCCCCGAGCGGCCCTCCGGCGTGAGGCGCACCCCGAGGATCTGGTGGATCTGCACGCGGTTCAGGTCGAAGGCGACGCGCGACATCGCCATGTAGAGCCGCCACGCGCGCGCGCGGCGCTCGCCGACCTCCGCGACGGCCCGCCCCCAGTGGCGGTCGAGGTTCGCGCCCCACTCCCGGAGCGTCATCGCGTAGTGCTCGCGCAGGTTCTCCTCGTGGCGGACCTCCAACCCGTGGTCGTGCATCGCGCCAATCACCATCCCGAGACTCTGGAGTTCGCCGTCGGGGAAGACGTAGCGGTCGATGAAGGGGCCCGTCCGGTGGCCCTGGCGGCCCGAGGCGCGCGTGATGGTGTGGTTGAGCATCCGACCCCCCTCCCGCAGGCGCCCGGCCATCGCCGCGAAGTGCGAGCCGAGCTTCGCGCTGCCGATGTGCTCCATCGCGCCCACCGAGGAGATCGCGTCGAAGTCCCCCTGCAGGACGTCGCGCCAGTCCAGGAAGCGGACCTCCGCGCGGCCCTCCAGGCCGGCGCGCGCGATCGCCTCGCGCGCCCACTCGGCCTGGGCGCGTGAAAGCGTCACGCCAAGCGCCCGAGCCCCGTGGTGCTCGGCGGCGTGGAGCACGAGCCCGCCCCAGCCCGCGCCGACGTCGAGCAGGCGCTCGCCCGGCCGCAGGTCGAGCTTGCGACAGATGAGGTCGAGCTTCTCGCGCTGGGCCTCCTGCAGCGTCGCCCCGGGCGTCGCGAAGATCGCACAGGAGTACACCATCGACTCGCCCAGGAGGAGCTCGTAGAAGCCGCTCGGGAGGTCGTAGTGGTGTGAGATCGCCCGCGCGTCGCGCCCCTTGGTGTGGCGCAGGGCCCCTCGGCGCCATGCCGGCGGGGCCTCCTCGGGCGGGAGGGGCGGACGCCGGAGCATCCAACGGCGCAGACCCCGCAGGACCACGCTCCATGGGATCTCCTCGCGCACGTGCGCGAGCAGGGCGTGGATCGTCGCGTGCAGGTCCCCGTGGATCTCCAGGTCGCCCATCACGTACGCGCGCGCGAGGCCCAGTTCGCCCGGGGCGCTCGCGATATATCGCACCGCCCTGGGCGTGCGCAGCTCGAGCACGCCGACCGCCCCCTCCCAGGCGCGGACGCTCCCGTCGTAGGCGCTGAGCCCGACCGGGACCTCCCCGTCGAGGACCATCTCGAAGAGCTCCGCGAGTGTCGGCGTCATCTCGTCTGTCCCATCCCACGCGATCAGTCAGTCAGACTCCTCGTCGCATAGTAGGCTCTCCACGCATGAGCGTCGACTCCCCGATCGTGATCGCCTACGACGGCTCCGAGCCCGCTCGGGCGGCCGTCCGGGAGGCCGCCGCGCTCTTCGCGCCCCGCCGCGCGATCGTCCTGACGGTCTGGGAGCCGGGCCTGAACGAGTTCATGCTCGCCCCCGACCCCACCGGGATGGGCACGACGATGATCCCCTACGACCCCGCGGTCGTCCGCGAGGTCGACCGCGCGAGCGAGGACCACGCCCTGGACATCGCCCACGACGGCGAGCGCCTCGCCCGCGAGGCCGGGCTCGACGCGGAGGCCCTCGCCGTGCGCGACCTGACCGATCCGGCCGACGCGATCGTGCAGCGCGCCGCCGAACGGGACGCCGCCGCGATCGTCATCGGCTCGCGCGGCCTGCGGGGCCTGAAGTCGAAGCTGCTCGGGAGCACCTCAAACGCGGTCCTCCACCGCGCGGGTCGCCCCGTGATCGTCGTCCGCCACGCCGCGGGCGACGCCGAAGCGCACGACGCGAACTGACGCGGGCTGACGCGAACCGGCGCGACCTCCCGCGTCGCACGGCCCACCCGAGACGCCTTCGGGCAGACTCTTGTCTGCACGAATAGTCATACATTTGGAAATAAACTGGGGGTTTGTTGTAGACAACAGATCGCTCGCGTGGGATTATTCTGTCTTCAGAGCTCCAGATGACCAGCCTCGATAAATTTCGCAAAGACCGAAGACTCACGGCGAGCCGGGACGGGCTCGGCGGGAGCCGTGGACGGCGCGCGGCCACAGGGGGGTCCTCGCCGCCACAGGGCTCGACAGCCCTGTATAAACGCCTCCCGAAGGGCCCCCACGGGATCGCGCGCGAGCAGGTCGTCCGCCACCAGCGCATCCGGATGCACGGCGCGATGGTCGAGGCAGTCGCGCTCCACGGCTACGAGGGTGCGAGCGTCAGACAGGTCGTGAGCCTCGCGGGGGTCTCCCGCCGAGCCTTCTACGAGCAGTTCGCCAACCGGGAGGCATGCTTCCTGGAGACCTTCGACCTGATCCTCGCCCGCACCCTGCGGCGCGTGCGCAGCGTCCACGACTCGACCGAGGGCGATCCGGGAGACCGCCTGCACGCGGCCTTCGCGGCCTTCCTCGAGGAGCTCGAAGAGAACCCGAAGGCGATCCATCTCGTGCTCGTCGACTCCCTCGCCGCGGGGCCCGAGGGGGTGGCGAGACTCTGCAAGGCGCTCGCGGCCCTGGAGACGGTGCTCGCCAACGGCTGGGCCTCCCCTCCCGGGAGCCCGCCGCCAGCGCGGCCGATCGCGCGGGCGATCGTCGGGGGCCTGCGTCGCGCGACGGTCGTGCGCCTGCACGAAGAGGGCGCGCGGATCCACGCGGGGCTCGCGGAGGATCTCCTCGGGTGGACCCGGGTCCTCTGCGCCCCCGCCGCGGAGGACCTTCGCGTGCGGCCCTCCGCGCGGGAGCCCTTCCCCGCGAGACCGCAACATCCGGACGATCCGGAGGCCGAGCGGAGCGATCGGATGCGCCTGATGTACGGCGCGCTGAACCTCACGCTCCGGGATCCCAATGGAGAGCTGAGCGTCCCACAGATCTGCGACGAGGTGGACCTCCCGATCGACGCCTTCCTCGAGCTCTTCCAGAACCCCCACGAGTGCCTCCACGCAGCGCTCGACATGCTCGCGGGCGACCTCCTGGAGATCGTCGCCGACCCCGACCTCGTCTCCGAGGAGTGGCCCCTCGCGGTCTGCCGCGCCCTCGAGCGTCTCACGACGTACCTCGCCGCGAACCCCGAGCGCACGGTATCGCTCGCGCTGAGCTCGACAGTCGCGGGGATCGACACGCTCGAGCACGTAGCGAACCTCGACCGCGAGATCGCGACCCTCCTCACCGAGGGCGCCCCGTGCGCCCCGCTGCACCCGATCGCCCCCGAGGGCATCGCCGGGGCGCTCTCGCACACGCTCTACACGGAGGCCGTGAGCGACCGGGCGCACCTCCTCCCGGTCTTCGTCGAGCACCACTCCTACGTCGTCCTCGCCCCCTACCTCGGCCCCGAGGCCGCGGTGCGCGCGATCATCGAGAATCGTCCCGGGGGCGCAGCTCCGCGAGCACCCAGGGACAGCTGATCGAGAGATCCTCCACGTCCAAGGCGGCCGCGACGTTCAGGGCCATCCCGTGCCTGAAGAAGTCGTCCAGGCGCTCGCCCTCCACCCCCGAGAGCTCCGCGACGAGCGCCACGAGCTCCGCGTAGCGCCGGCGCACACGCGCGCGCACAACCTCGTCGCCACAGGCCGCGTATGACTGGTGCTGGAGCATCAGGCAGTCTCGGTCGGAGGCCAGGAGCTCCACGTAGGCGCGGCCCATCGCTCCCAGCGCGTCCTCGCACCCCTCCGGCGCGCGCCCCGCGCGGTATTCCGCGGCAGCCTCCCGGAAGGTCTCCGCGACCCGCTCGAAGCCCCGCTCGACCGCCGCCAGGAAGAGCTCCCGCTTGCTTCCAAAGAGCGCAAAGACGTAGGGCTGGGCGACCCCGACCCGGCGCGCGATCCGCTGCACCGGGGTCCCGTGCAGGCCCCCATGCGCGAACTCGTGCACCGCGGCCTCCACGAGCGCGGCGCGCCGCTCCGCCGCGGAGACCCGCGCGCGGGGGGGGCGTCCGAGACCCTCGACGAGATCGAGCTCACCCTCCGCGGGCACCGCGGCATGATCCGGGGAGGGAGGACTCACGCGGCCTCCCCCACGGGCTCCATCGCACGGGCACCCTCCGGTGCGCGCATCGTCTCCGTAGCCCCGACCGTCTCGGGGACCCGGGTGCGGAAGGGGAGGACCAGGACGACGAGGGCGCCCGCGGCGAGGACGGCGGTCCCGACCCAGAGGGCGGGGATGATCCCTGCGAGGAAGGCGTGCGGGGAGGCGTAGCCGCCCGCGGCGGTGAACACCGAGGCGAGGACCGCGACCCCGAGGACCCCACCGGCCTCGCGGATCGCGTTCGTGGCGCCCGAGGCCTGTCCGGCCTGCTCGGTGCGCACGGCCGAGAGGACCGCGTTGGCGGAGGGGGCGAAGACGAGGGCCATGCCCGCGCCGGCCATGATGAAGGGGAGGATCATCTGGGCGTAGCTCATCTGCGTGGAGATCTCGCTCGCCAGCCACCCGAGCGCGCCCGCCTGGAGGGAGAGTCCGGCGAGCATGAAGGGGCGGCTCCCGAGCCGCTCGGAGAATACGCCCGCGAGGGGCGCCACGACCATCGTCGCCCCGGTCCAGACCAGGAGCTTCACGCCGGCCTGGAGGGGAGTGTTGCGCAGGACGTCCTGCATGAACTGGGAGAGGAAGAAGATCGAGCCGAACATCCCGAAGTACATGCTCAGCGAGACCACGTTCGTGACCGCGAAGGAGCGCCGGGCGAAGAACCCCATCGGGAGCATCGGCTCGGGGGCGCGGAGCTCCCAGGCGACGAAGAGCCCGAGCAGCACCGCACCGAGGCCGAGGGAGGCGAGGATCGTCGGGCTGGTCCACCCGAGGGACTGGGCGCGGACGAGGCCGAAGACGACCCCGAAGGCCCCGGTCGAGGCGAGCGCGAGGCCCCTGAGGTCCAGGGAGGCGTTCGGGCCGCGGCTCTCACGCAGGCGCGCTGCGGCGAGGGGTATCAGGACGAGTCCGATCGGGACGTTGATCCAGAAGATCCAGTGCCAGGAGATCCCCTGCACGACCGCCCCGCCGACGAGCGGGCCGAGGGCGACGGCCACGCCGCTGATCCCCGACCAGACCCCGAGGGCCATCCCGCGGCGCTCGGGCGGGAAGGCCTCGGCGAGGAGGGTCAGGGTCAGGGGCGTCACGATCGCCGCCCCCGCCCCCTGGATCGCGCGGGCCGCGACGAGGAGGTCGGTCGTGGGCGCGAGCGCGGCGCCCGCGGAGGCCGCGACGAAGACGCCCATCCCGGCGAGGAACATCCGCCGCCGCCCGAAGCGGTCCCCGAGGGCGGCCCCGGTGAGGAGGAGTACGGCGTAGGCGAGGACGTAGGCGTTCACGGTCCACTCGAGCGACTGGATCGAGGCCCCCAGGTCGCGCCGGATCGAGGGGAGGGCGACGGAGACGACGAGGTTGTCGAGGACGACCATGAAGAGGGCCACGGAGACGACCCCCAGGGTCCACCGGTTGCGTGAGCTGTTCATCGGAGTACCTCCAAGCTTAGTGAGTGCTAACTACTTCCTGGAGATAAGTTAGCACTAACTAAGAAGAACGTCAAGGGGGCCGCCCCTATCCGGGGCGGCGCGGCGCGGAGGCATCCCGCGTGACGGCGCGTCGGGCCGGGCGGGCCCCTATCCTGGGCCGATGCGCAGCACGACGATTGCCGCGGGCACGCTCCTGGCGGCGGCCCTCCTCGCGGGCTGCGGCTCGGGGACGCAGACGGTCTCGGTCTCCTCGCTCCCCCCCGCGGCCTCGACGAGCACCACCTCGACGACGACGCTGAGCACGAGCGCCTCACAGAGCGCCACGACGAGCACCGGGACGCAGAATCCCCGGGTCTCACCGAGCGGGGGCATCGCGGCGGGCACGACCCGCACGGCCCCGGCGCCCGCCTCCGCCGAAGGCCACGGACCAAACGCCGGGGGGACCGCCTCAGCCGTCGCGATCGTGCGCGCACACGGCTACACCCCGGGCGACCCCTCGCAGTACCACCCGAGCCAGACCCTCCAGGTGCTCCTCGGCACACGGACCGGATCGGGCGAAGGCCACGCCGGGCAGGCCTTCTTCTTCCTCGGCGGCCACTACCTCGGCACCGACACCGCCGCCCCGAGCGGCGCGATTCGCGTCGTCAGCCAGAGCGACACCGAGGTCACGCTCGCCTACTCCCTCTACGCCCCCCACGACGCCCTCTGCTGCCCGAGCGGCGGCGAGCGGACGGTGCGCTTTGCGCTCGACAACGGCCGCCTCACCCCGCTCGACCCGATCCCCCCCGCGAGCTCCACGGCAGGACCGAGCCGGCGGTAGCCCCCGTACGGGGGTATCGTGGAGGGTGCCGATCACCCCCGCGACATGCAGACCTCGATGACCCCTACGAGTGCCGGCCGAGACGGTCCAGGAGCCGCCGCAGGATCGAGGGCGGGCGGGGCTGGGCGCGCAGCCACTCGTCGCGTAAGACCATCTCGCCCCGGCGCCGGGCGGCGAGGACGCACTTCGTGTGCGCGTGGCGCCGGCGCGTGGAGTCCCCTTCGGGGTAGATCAGCATATGCTCGCTGAGGGAGGGGAGATGACCCCCGCAGATCGGACAGCGATACGTCGCCGGCTTTCGATTCGCGGCGCGACGCGCCGTCCACCAGCTCGCGCGGGGGAGCCTCGGGCGGCGGGGAGGTCTGGACATGCACCCATTCTCGCGCCCCTCGCCGCTACCGTCGCGGCGCTCGGGGTCGGGCTCGGCCTCGTCGTCGCGCGATCCCGCCGCGAGCGCGACGCGGAGCCCGAGCCGACGCCCCGCCACGGCGGCCTCTCGCTCCTCCCCGACGAGCCCCCCGGGGAGGGCCTGCGGCGGATCGCGCTGGAGCAGCTCGACCTCGCGATCGAGCTCCTGGAGGGCTATCCGGGCGGGGCGGAAGAGCGGACCGTGCACGAGACTCGCAAGGCGATCAAGCGCCTGCGGGGGCTCTTGGGACTGATGCGCCAGGAGCTCGGCCCCAAGCGCCACGCGCGCGAGAACGCCGCCCTGCGCGACTGCGCCCGGCGGCTCTCGGGCGCGCGCGACAGCGAGGTCCTCCTCGCGACCCTCGACGGGCTCATCGCGCGCGATCCCGACGAGCTCTCCTCGAGCGCGGCCGTTGCGCGCCTGCGCGCGGAGCTCCTCGCCGAGCGCGAAGCCGCGGCTGCGGCGACCATGCACGACGAGCGGCTGCGCCGGGAGGTCATCGGAGATCTCCACGCGATCCGCGCGCGCCTGCGGGAGTGGGAGCCACGCGAGCGCGACTTCCTCGGGGCGGGCCTGCGGCGTGTCTACGGGCAGGGACGACGGAGGCTCGCAGCGGCGCGGCGCGCGAAGAGGAACGAAGTCGAGGCCCTCCACGCGTGGCGTCGGCGCGTGAAGGATCTCCGCTACGCGGCCGAGACCCTCGACATGCGTGCCCTCGCGCGGCGCGCGGACCGGCTCGGGGAAACCCTCGGCGAGGAGCACGACCTCGCGCTGCTCGCGGGGGTCCTGCGCGAGCGCCCCGGGCACTTCGCGGGCGAGCGCGCCACGGGGCGAGCGCTCGCGAAGCTCATCTCCCGCCGGCGGCGGCGGCTCGCACACCGGGCGCTCCGTGACGGGAAGCGCCTGTACCGGCGCCCGCCGGGGCGCTTCGAGCGGCGCCTCCCCCACACCCGCTGAGCGCCCGCCCGCGCCGAGCTCCCGCGACCGACGACCGCCGGGTCGCGCGGCTCGCACGATCGACGTCTGCCCGGCTCGGAACCCCAAAAAGGGCTCCAGAGCTCGCCGCGAATGACCGATAACGATCTGAGGCTCGAGACGACGATGCTCAGACGACCGAGAACCGTGAACATAGTCTTGGCCGCAATGACCGGGGTGCTGGCGCTCCTGGTCCTGCACAGGCTTCTCGGTGTCGGCGGCTCGGGCGTGCTCGACGACGGCGCCTACCAGGCGCTCCTGCTCTGTGCCGCGCTCCTCGTGATCGCGCGCGGAGTCCGCATCAGAGAACAGCGCACCGCGTGGCTCTTCCTGGGCGCGGCGCTCGTGCTGGAAAGCCTCGGCGAACTCTATTACCAGCTCTTCTTGCACGGCAGGACGCAGCCGGACGGGAGCCTCACGCCGGGCGACGTGCTGCTGCTCTCCTTCTACCCGTGCTGCTTCATCGCGATCGTGCTCCTGATCGCCTCACAGACGCGCGAACAACGGCTCGGCATGTGGCTCGACGGGATCATCGGCGGGCTCGGAGCCACGACCGTCAGCGCCGCGGTCGTCCTGCCGACGATCCTCCAACACACGACCGGGAACGCCGGGGCTGTGGCGATCGAGCTCGCATATCCCGTCGGCGACCTGCTCCTGCTCGTCTTCGCGGGCCTCGCGCTCGGCGTCACCGGATGGCGACCGGGACGCGTGTGGATGCTGATCGGCGCGAGCTTCCTGATCAGCGGAGTCGGGGACGCGATCTACCTCTTCCAGACCGCCAACGCAAGCTACCGCGAGGGCGCCCCGCTGGAATGCCTCTGGCCCTTCGCCTCCCTGCTGCTCGCCCTCGCGGCCTGGACGCCCTGGCCGGCCCAGGAGCGCAGACCCCTGAAGGTCTGGCGGCTGATGGCCGTGCCGACGATCTCCCTGCTCGCGGCCGTCGGGGTGCTCGCATACGGGAACGTCCACCATCGACTCGCGCTCTCGGTCCTGATCCTCGCGATGGTCACCGCGGTCGCGGTGGGAGCCCATCTGATGGTGACCGTCTACGAGAACGTTCAGATGCTCACGAGCTCCCAGCGCCAGGCGCTGACGGACCCGCTCACGGGCCTGGGCAACCGCAGGCAGCTCATGGAGGACCTGAGCGCGGTCTGCGGACCCACGCACGTGGGTGAATCCTGGGCGCTCGTCCTGTATGACCTGAACGGCTTCAAGAACTACAACGACTCCTTCGGCCACCCCGCCGGGGACGCGCTCCTGGTGCGTCTCGGGGAGAAGCTCTCACGCGCGGTCGCCGCATATGGCACGGCCTATCGGATGGGCGGGGACGAGTTCTGCGTGCTCATGCGCAGCTCGACCCCGGGCGCCGCGGCCGCGCTCACGGAGAGCCTCACGGCGCTCACCGAGCAGGGCCCGGGCTTCTCGATCACCGCCGCGCACGGGGCCGCGGTGATCCCCTCGGGCACGAGCGACCCCTCCGCGATCGTCAAGCTCGCCGACCAGGGGCTCTACCAGCGCAAGGACCAGATGCGCGAGGCGAGCACGGTCCTGCAGCTGCGCGACGTCCTCCTGCAGGCATTCCAGGAGCGCTACCCCGACCTCCAGGAGCACCTGCGTGGAGTCGGGACGCTCGCGATCGAGGTCGCGCGCCGGCTCGGCGTCAAGGGCGAAGAGCTCGAGGTGTTGGCCCGGGCGGCCGAGCTCCACGACGTGGGCAAGATCGCCATCCCCGACGCGATCCTCAACAAGCCCGGGCCGCTGAACGAGGAGGAGTGGCTCTTCATGCGCCGCCACACGCTCCTGGGCGAGCGAATCCTGACGGCCGCGGCGCCCCTGCGGCCGGTCGCCGAGCTCGTGCGCTCCAGTCACGAGCGCTTCGACGGAGCCGGCTACCCGGACGGGCTCGCGGGCGATCAGATCCCGCTCGGCGCGCGGATCATCTTCGTCTGCGACGCCTACGCCGCGATGCGCTCCAAGCGCAGCCACAGCCCCGCGCTCACGCCCGAGGCGGCCCTCGGCGAGCTGCGCTCCGGGGCGGGCGCGCAGTTCGACCCGGTCGTCGTGCGAGCCTTCCTCGAGGCGCTGAAGGGGTCAGCCGACGCTGAGGACCTCGAGGACGCTCTCGCCTCGGGGGAGCACCACGGTCGCCCGCTCGCCTGAGCGCCGTCCGATCAGCGCACGCGCGACCGGAGACTCGATCGAGAGCCGCCCCTCTGTGGGAGCCGCGTCGTGGGAGCTCACGATCTCCCAGCGCCGCTCGACGCCCCCCTGATCGCGCACGAGGACCGTCGAGCCGAAGCCCACCGCGCCGTCTGTGGCCCCCTCCTGCGCGATCACCGCGCCCGAGATCCGCTCGCGCAGGCGGGCGATCTTCGACTCCAGGTGCGCCTGCTCGTTCTTCGCGTCGTGGTACTCGCTGTTCTCCTTCAGGTCCCCCCATTCGCGGGCGACCTTGATCCGCTCGGCGATCTCCCGCCGCCCCTCGCCCTCGAGGGCCTCGAGCTCGGCTTCGAGGGTCCGGAGGCCCTCGGCGGTGGTCAGGTTCGTCGAGTCGGTCACGTCGGGGCTCCTCGGAGGCGCTCAGAAGTAGGTGGC
>DASZFE010000192.1:0-3051 GCA_035940155.1 Solirubrobacteraceae bacterium
CGGAGAGCGGACGCGAGGTGGGCGGGTTGACCTCGGACCTCGAAGGGCGCGCGCGGGAGCTCCTGCTCGTGCAGACCCTCGGGGGCGTCCCCCCCGAGCTCTCCCTCACCCCCGAGGCCGACGCACGCCTGGAGGACCAGGCCGGGCGGGTCTCCCGCGCGAGCGTCGTCCGGATGCTCGAGCTCCTCGCGGGGGCGATGGAGGGGGTGCGCGCGGGCGCGGACGCCCGGACGCAGCTCGAGCTCGCGCTCGTGAAGGCCGCGCGACCCGAGCTCGACCCCTCGACCTCCGCGCTGATCGCCCGCCTGGAGCGCCTGGAGCAGGGGGGCACAGCGCCCGTGCCGATCCCCGCGGCCACGCCCTCGCCGGCGCTCACGACCTCGCCCGAGCCTCCACCGATGGCCATGCCGATCGACCCGCCGGAGGCGCCCCGCGAGGAGTCTCTTCCCGAGTCCCCACCCGCCATGCAGGAGCCGCCCCGTGAGGAGTCGCCCGAGCGGGAGCCCCCCAGGGAGGAGCCCCCAAAGGAGGATACGCCCGCCCTGGCGGAGACCTGGTCGGCGGTGGTCGAGCGGGTGCGCGGGGCGAACGGGCTCATCGGGGCGGTGATCGCGGACGCGCGGGCGCTCGCGCTGGAGGAAGGGGAGCTGCGGGTGGCCTTCGCGGAGGGGAACGCGTTCCTGAAGAAGAAGGCGGAGGACCCGGCGAATCGGGAGATCGTGATGGAGGCCCTGCGCGAGGTGACGGGCCGGCGGGTGCGCCTCTCCTACGAGCTCCACGAGGAGCTCCCGGGCGGGCCACACGAGAGCCGGCCGCGGAGCGAGGAGGAGTGGGTCGCGCGGTTCGTGGCGGAGTTCGACGCGGAGGAGCTCACGGGCGAGCAGGTTCCACTGGCAAGCGAGAAAGGCGGATAGTCGTGCCCCAGCCGAGGATGCCGAACATGCAGCAGATGCTCCAGCAGGTCCAGAAGATGCAGCAGGAGATGGAGGTCGCCCAGGAGGAGCTGAAGAAGGAGACCGTCGAGGCGTCCGCGGGGGGCGGGATGGTGGCTGTGCGGATCTCGGGCGACCTGGAGGTGAAGTCCGTCGTGATCGCCCCCGAGGCGGTCGACCCGGAGGACGTGGAGATGCTCGCGGACATGGTCCTCGTCGCTGTCAACGAGGCCCTCCGCGCCGCCCAGGACCTCGCGGCGAAGAAGATGGGCGGGGCCACGGGCGGACTGGATTTGGGCGGCTTGGGCCTCCCTGGGATGTAGGAGGCGGGGGCGTCCGTGAGCAGCTTCGCGCCCCCGGTCCAGCGCCTCGTGACCGAGCTCTCCAAGCTCCCGGGGATCGGGGGCCGCACCGCCCAGCGCCTCGCATTCCACATCCTCCGAACCTCCCCCGAGGACGCCCTCGGGCTCGCGGAGGCGATCCGGGAGGTGAAGGAGCGGATCGTCCTCTGCGAGGTCTGCTTCAACCTCGCCGACGAAGCCCGCTGCCGGATCTGCCAGGACGAGCGGCGCGACCAGGGGACGATCTGCGTCGTGGAGGAGCCCGGCGACGTGATTCCGATGGAGCGCACCCACGAGTACCACGGCGTCTACCACGTCCTCGGCGGGGCCCTCTCCCCGATCGACGGGGTCGACCCGGAGGACCTGAAGATCGCCGAGCTCTTCGCCCGGGTCGAGCGAGCGGAGGCCGGAGAGGTCCGGGAGGTCGTGCTCGCGACGAACCCCACCACCACCGGCGAAGCGACCGCCCTCTACGTCGCCGAGGGCCTGCGCGAGCGACTGCCGGGGCTGCGCGTCACGCGCCTTGCGAGCGGGCTCCCGGTGGGGGCGGACCTCGAGTACGCCGACGAGGTCACCCTCGGCAAGGCCCTCTCCGGACGCCGGGCGCTTTAGGGGGCGAACGCGCGCCGGTATCCTGCGCGCGTGTCCGAGGTGATCGTGATGAAGTTCGGCGGGACCTCCGTCGCGGACGCCGAGCGGATCAAGCGCGCGGCGCGGCGGATCGTCGAGAAGCGCGAGGCGGGTCTGCGCGTCGTGGCGGTGCTCTCCGCGCGGGGGAAGACGACGGACGAGCTGATCTCGATGGCCGAGGAGGTCTCACAGGCGCCGGACGCCCGCGAGATGGACATGCTGCTCTCGACGGGCGAGCGGATCTCGTGCGCGCTGTGCGCGATGGCGATCAAAGACCTCGGCCACCACGCGATCTCGCTGACGGGCTCGCAGGCGGGGATCGTGACGGACGAGTCGCACACGAAGGCCCGCATCCTGGATGTCCGCGCGGATCGCATCACGAGGGCGCTCGAGGAGGACCACATCGTGCTGGTCGCGGGCTTCCAGGGGATCTCCACGACACAGGACGTCACGACGCTCGGGCGGGGCGGGTCGGACACCACGGCGGTCGCGCTCGCGGCGGCGCTGAAGGCGCGGGAATGTGAGATCTACACGGACGTCGCGGGCGTCTACAGCGCGGACCCGCGGATCGTCCCGCAGGCGCGCAAGCTCGCGGAGGTCTCCTTCGAGGAGATGCTCGAGATGGCTGCCTCGGGGGCGGGGGTCCTGCAGCTGCGCGCGGTCGAGTACGCGCGCAACCACGGCGTCCGGATCCACTGCCGCTCGTCCTTCGAGGACGCACCCGGTACGGTTGTGCTCCCAGAAGGAGAGACGATGGAGCAGCCGCTGATAACCGCCGTGACGCACTCGACCTCGGAGTCCCGGATCACGCTCGTGGGCGTCCCGGACGAGCCGGGCATCGCGGCGCGCATCTTCGCGGCCCTGGCCGAGGCGAACGTGAACGTGGACATGATCGTCCAGAACGAGCCCGCCTCGCGCGGGGGGCGGGCGGAGATCTCCTTCACGATCCCCCGCGAAGACCTCCGCGACGCGAGCGCCGCCCTGGAGCCCCTGCGGGAGCGGGTCTTCACGGAGATGAGCGCGATCGAGGAGATGGGGAAGGTCTCGATCGTGGGCGCCGGGATGCGCTCGCACCCGGGGGTCGCCGCGCGGGTCTTCGGGGTGCTCGCACGGGAGGGGATCAACATCGAGATGATCTCGACCTCGCC
>DASZFE010000193.1:0-3622 GCA_035940155.1 Solirubrobacteraceae bacterium
GCCCGCGATCTCCTCACCGCCGCCCTCGGGCGGGGCCACGGCGCCGAGGACTACGCCTCGATCATCGAGGCCGCCGAGGGCCTCGCGGGCCGGCGGCTATAGCTCGCCGGGGCCGCCGCACGACCTCGCGGGAGCCCCTCCCAACGCCCCTCGGAGAGCCCCAAAACGCGCAAAAAACCGCCCATTTGCAGGGGATTTTGTATTTCCGCCCAGATTTTGTATCTTTAAGGTGAACTTGCGGCCCACCCTGGCGCCCGTCAAGCTCGAATAAGCGCCGTTCCCCATCTCCCGAAGTCTCGCCGGAACCCCACCGGCGATCCCGTAGCGAGCCTATCGAAACACGTCCCAACACCTCCCTGTAGTTCCACTCAACCCCTGGATCATTCTATGCCAATTGCTCTGAAGGAATGGGCGGTCACCGTCCGCGCTCTCGCCGAAGGCGAGCAGCTCATAACCCTGCGCAAGGGTGGAATCCGCGAGTCCGAAAAGCACTTCCACCTCGAGCACGATCGCTTCTTCCTATATCCCACGTTCGACCACCAGCGCAACGATCTCGTTCGCGAATCCCACCAGCCTGAGCTGCAGCGCGCCCTCGAGGAGGGCGTCTGGAGCGACGGCGAGCCCACGCTCCAGGCGCTCAGCATCGACGGGGGCCTGCAGCAGCCCGACCGGGTGCGCATCCGCGCCTGGGCGGAAGTCGCAGGTCACTTCACGATCACCGACCCCCGCTGCGTGGACGCCCTCTCGCCGTTCTACGTCTGGACGACCGACTACGCCGAAAAGCGCCTCGCCTGGAAGCGCCGCCACCCGCTCCACGTCCTGCTCATGCGCACCTACCGCATCCCGCGCCCGGTGACCGTGAAGGTCAAGGACGAGTACGGCGGCTGTCGCTCCTGGGTGGAGATCCAGCGTGAGCTCCCCTTCGAGGGCACCCCCGTGCTCTCCGACGGCGAGTTCGAACGGGCCTCGGAGGAAATCGAAGCGATCACGCGCGAAGCCGGCCAGCCCGTCCTGGTCTAGCTCGAGCCACGCCGGCGCCGAGAGGGCGTCGGCGTGGGCTGAGCGCCCGGCCTTCCGGTCGTGCCTGCCCGGACGCCGGCCTCGCCACCGGCAGGTCCGTCGCCGTCGATCGGCCGCCACCCGTCCAGTACCCGCCGCGCCCACTCCTCGTTGTCCGCGGCGACGAGGATTTCACGCGGCCCGGCCGCGAGGAAGTCGGGCACGTCGAAGCCCGCGGCGCGGCGCGCCACGCAGGGGATGCCCTCGTCGCGCAGGAAGCTCTGCAGAAGCTCGGCCTCAGGCAGGTGCTGCGCGTAGGCGACCTGGACGAGGTTCATGGCGCGGAGATCTCCTGGACGACCGCGATCGGGACCTCGGAGACGACCCCGCCCTCGATCAGGTAGGAGCGGACCCGCGGGGCCTCTGGGTCGGCTAAGCCGACGATCAGCCACTCCACTCCGGGCCAGAGCGCGGCGAAGTTGATGTCCGTCTGAGACGGTTCGGGGTTGGTTTTCGTGTGCGAGTGGTAGATCCCACCGAGCTCGCCCCCCGCGCGTTCGATTTCCTGGATCAGATCGTACGACTCTTTTGTGCCGATTTTGAAGCTCAGTGGGCTCGCGGCGACGTTCCGCGCACGGTGCACACGCACCGCTCGCGTAGGCGATCCAGGCGCCACGGCGATCAGCCCGCAGCACTCGTTCGGAGCCTCCTCGCGCGCGTGCTCGACGATCTCCGCAAGGAGCTCGGCGGAGATGTCTATCGGGACCTCACCACCAGACCGTCGAGTCGAGGTTCTCGATCTCCTCCAGCGGGCGCGTGTAGATGCCGCTGGAGAGGTACTTCCAGCCGTCGTCGGCGATCACGAAGACGACGTTCCCCTCGTCGAGCTCCCCCGCGATCCGCACCGCCACCCGCGCGATCGCGCCGCTGGAGACCCCCGCGAAGATGCACTCCTCGTCCAAGAGCTTGCGCGTCCAGAGGATCGCGTCGCTGTTCGTCACGAAGATCTTCCGGTCCAGGAGCGAGATGTCGATGATCGGCGGGATGAAGCCGTCGTCGAGCGAGCGCAGGCCCTGGACGGGCTCGCCCTGCATCGGCTCCGCGGCCACGATCTTCACCGCGTCCCCGAAGGTCTCCCGCAGGCGCCGCCCGTTCCCCATCAGCGTCCCCCCCGTCCCCAGGCCCGCCACGAACGCCGAGACCTCCTCGAGCTCCTCGAGGATCTCAAGCGCCGTCCCGTTGTAGTGCGCGTCCGGGTTCGCCGCGTTCCCGTACTGGTAGGGCATGTAGTAGGAGGGGTCCGCCTGCGCCATCTCCAGGGCCAGCTCGACCGCGCCGTTGGAGCCCTTCGAGCCCTCCGAGTAGACGATCTCCGCGCCCCACATCCGCAGGATCTCCGTGCGCTCGGGGGTCACGTTCTCGGGCATCACGACCTTCAGCGGATAGCCCTTCCGTTTGCAGATCATCCCCAGCGAGATCCCCGTGTTCCCCGAGGTCGGTTCGAGGATCGTCTGTCCCGTGCTGATCGCCCCCTTCTCCTCCGCGTCCTCGATCAGCGCCCGCGCGACCCGGTCCTTCACCGAGCCCGTCGGGTTGCGCGACTCGAGCTTCGCCCAGATCCGCACCCCCGGCTTCGGCGAGAGGCGCGGGAGCTCGATCAGCGGTGTGTTCCCGATCGCCTCGATCACGTCCCCGTAGCGGCCCCCGCAGGGCTTCTTGCGCATCGAGTCGATCGCCATTACTTCACGGAATATAGCGCCCCGGGAGCGACCGGGAAAGTCGCTTCATCCGGGATTCCCCGCAGGGGATGCCCGGCCCGGGGTGGCCCCAACCACGGGGGCGGGCCAGCCACTAACATTCGGCCCCCCGATGGAAGGCACCTTCGACTTCGACTGGCTCATCGTCGGCTCCGGCTTCGGCGGCAGCGTCTCGGCGCTGCGGCTCAGCGAGAAGGGCTACCGGGTCGGGGTCCTGGAGTGCGGGCGGCGTTTCGCCGACAGCGAGTTCCCCCGCTCCACGGGGGACTTCCGGCGCTACTTCTGGCGCCCGAAGCTGGGGATGAAGGGGATCTTCCGCCTGACGACCTTCCGCGACGTCGCCGTCGTCTCCGGCTGCGGCGTCGGGGGCGGGAGCCTCGGCTACGCGAACACCCTCTACGTCCCCCCCAAAGCCTTCTTCCAGGACGCCCAGTGGGCCGATATGGAGGACTGGGAGTCCGTCCTCGCCCCCCACTACGCCGAGGCACAGCGGATGCTCGGGGTGACTCAGAACGAGCACGACGACCCCGCCGACCAGCTCTTGCGGGAGCTCGGGGAGGAGCTCGGTGTCTCCGACACCTACACGAAGACCCCCGTCGGTGTCTTCTTCGGCGAGCCCGGCCAGACCGTCCCGGACCCCTTCTTCGGCGGCGAGGGCCCCGCGCGGACCGGCTGTGCGCTCTGCGGACGCTGCATGGTCGGCTGCCCCCACGGCGCGAAGAACACCCTCGTGAAGAACTACCTCTACCTCGCCGAGCGCCGCGGCGCCTACGTCATGCCCGAGCGGACCGTCGTGGACATCCGCCCCCTCGGCCGGGGCGACGGGAGCGAGGGCTTCCAGATCGTCAGCGAGCGCTCCGGGGCCT
>DASZFE010000194.1:0-2180 GCA_035940155.1 Solirubrobacteraceae bacterium
TCTCCTTCGCGGACGTGGCGGGGGTGGACGAGGCGCGGGGGGAGCTGGAGGAGATCGTTGAGTTCCTGCGCGACCCGGCGCAGTTCCGGGCGCTGGGGGCGAAAGTCCCGAAGGGGATCCTCCTGCACGGCCCCCCGGGGACGGGGAAGACGATGCTCGCGAAGGCCGTGGCGAACGAATCGGGGGCGCGCTTCTTCGCGCAGTCGGCGGCGTCGTTCGTGGAGATGTTCGCTGGCCTCGGCGCCGCGCGGATCAGGCGGCTCTTCGCGCAGGCGCGCAAGCACGAGCCGGCGATCATCTTCATCGACGAGCTCGACGCGGTCGGCGGGCACCGCGGGATGGACATCTCCGGCGAGAAGGACCAGACTCTCAACCAGCTCCTGGTCGAGATGGACGGCTTCTCCACGGAGGGGCGTGTGGTGGTGATCGCGGCGTCGAACCTGCTGGAGAAGCTCGACCCGGCGCTGCTGCGCCCGGGGCGCTTCGATCGGCAGGTCTTCGTAGCGCCCCCCGACGTGAAGGGCCGCCGGGGGGTGCTCGAGGTGCACACCCGCGACAAGCCCCTCGGGGAGGTCGACCTCGACATGGTGGCCCGGCAGACGGCCGGCCTGACGGGGGCGGACCTCGCGAACATCTGCAACGAGGCCGCGATCTTCGCGGCGCGGCGCGGGGGCAGGGAGATCCTCGACCGCGACTTCGACCTCGCGCTGGAGCGGGTGATCGCGGGGGTGCAGTCCCAGCGGGTCCTCAACAGCCACGAGCGCCGTGTGGTCGCCTTCCACGAGGCCGGGCACGCGCTCTGCGGGGAGCTGCTCCCCGGCGCGAACCGGGTGCACCGGATCTCGATCGTCCCGCGCGGGCGGGCGCTGGGCTACACGCTGAACCTCCCCGAGGAGGACCGCTACCTGAAGACGCGGGAGGAGCTCCTGAACCGGATGACGGTCCTGCTGGGCGGGCGGGTGGCCGAGCAGGTGGTCTTCGGGGCGATCACGACGGGGGCCTCGGACGACCTGAAGCGGGTGGCGGACATCGCGCACTCGATGGTCCACGACTTCGCGATGGGGAACGCCTCGGTGGGGCGCTCGCCCGAGGGGGACGTGAAGCTCTCGGAGACGACCCTGCGGATCCGCGACGAGGAGCGCCAGGACCTGATCGAGCAGGCCCGACGGGCGGCGCTTGAGATGATCCTCGCCCACCGCACGCAGCTCGACGCGCTCGCGAAGGAGCTCCTGATCCACGAGGTCCTGGACCGTGAGGCGATCGAGCGGATCATGAAGGACGTCCCGCGCCTTGAGCGGGCGCCCGGGGGCGGTCTGCGGATCGCGGCGGCGAGCGCGGTCGAGGAGGCGGAGATCGCGCCGCCGGTGCAGGGAGTCCCGAGGGCTCCGTAGACGTAGACTCCCCGGGGTGTTCACGCGGATAGACCACGTGGGGATCGCCGTCGAGGCGATCGACCCGACGCTCGCGCTTTGGAGCGGGACCTTCGAGCTGGCCCTCGCCCACCGGGAGGTCGTGGAGGAGCAGGGCGTCGAGGCGGTCCTGCTGGACGTGGGCGAGAACCACATCGAGCTCCTGGCGCCCCTGGGGGAGGAGACGCCCGTGGGGCGGTTCCTCGCGAAGCGGGGCCCCGGGATGCACCACCTGGCCTACCAGGTGAGCGACATCGAGGCGACGCTCGATCGACTGCGGGCGGCGGGGACGCGCCTGATCGACGAGCGGCCGCGGCAGGGGATCCGGGACTCGCGCGTGGCCTTCCTGCACCCCGCGGCGACGGGGGGCGTGTTGACTGAGATCGTGCAGCCGGCGAGACATGGAGAGGAGAGCTGATGGCGGGACAGGCGAGACAGGTGAGCGTGGGCTTCGAGGGCGGGCAGGTCCTCGCGGTGAAGGTCTCCGAGGAGCAGCTGGAGGGGCTCTACAGGATGCTCGGCTCGACGGGCTGGCACGCGCTCGACACGGAGGACGGGCCCGTGCGGCTGGACCTGGCGCGGGTCGTGTACGTACGGGCCGAGAACGGCGACCAGCGCGTCGGCTTCGGCGTCTAGGACGACAGTGTCGCTCGATGAGTGCCTTCTGCGGGCGGCGCGGACGCGCGGGCACGGCCCGGAGGTGGAGCGGACGGTGGCGGGCTTCTCGCGGCTGGGGGAGCACGGGGCGATCTGGCTGGCGTTGGGCACGGC
>DASZFE010000195.1:0-3500 GCA_035940155.1 Solirubrobacteraceae bacterium
GAGCGACTTGTCGATCGCCGCGTTCAGCGTGACCGTGATGATCATCCCGTCCTCGGACCCGTCTCTCTGTGTCCGAAGGTCCCCGTCGCGCCGGGCGCTCCCTGTTCTTGGACGAGGGCCACTCGCAGAGCCTAGCGGACCATTCCCTCTCGCCCCCGATCACCGGACGAGCGTCCAGGCCTCCTCGCGCAGGCGCTCCGCCGCCGCGCGGGCCGCCGCCGCCGGAGCGCCGCCAGTGTTCAGGTGCGCTCCCGCGATGCTCCGCGAGGCCGCGATCAGCCCTCCGGCGCGTCCCGGAGCGAACGCCGGTGAGAGATCCCCCACGCGCCCCCCCTGCGCCCCGACTCCCGGCAGCAGGAAGACCGCGTGGGGCATCAGCTCACGCGCCCTCGCCAGATGCTCCGGCGCCGTCGCCCCCACGACCGCCCCCACGTCGCTCAGGCCCGCCTCCCCGACTCCGGGGCCGCCGAGCCCGTCGACGAGCGCCGCCAGGCGCTCCCACACGACTCCCCCCTCGCTCAACCGCAGGTCCTCCACGTCCGCCGCGCCCGGGTTCGAGGTCCTCACGAGCACCATCACCCCCGCCCCCCTCTCTCTCGCGCTCAACACGAAGGGCTCGATCGCGTCCCTCCCCATCAGCGGGTTCACCGTCACCGCGTCCGCCCCAAGCCCCCCCGCGACCCCGAAGGGCGTCTCCACGCCCCCCAGCAGCGCGCTCGCGTACGCCTTCGCCGTCACGTCGATGTCACCCCGCTTGCCGTCCGCGATCACGAGCAGCCCGTGCGCGTGCGCGTGAGCCACGACCGCTTCCAGCGCACCCCAGCCGGGGGCCCCAAGCCACTCGAAGCACGCAAGCTGCGGCTTCGCCGCCACGCACACCGGCGCGACCGCCTCGATCAGCGCCCGGCAGTGCGCCAAGACCGCGCCCGCGGCCCGCTCGGCGGCCGATCCGCCCTCCCGGGGACCGCCCGGAGCCGACTCGGCCACCGGCCACAGCGCCATCGGGTCAGGGTCGAGGCCGAGCACGACCTGCGACTCGCGCTCGGCGACCCTGTGCGCCAGCAGATCGCCGAACCGGCACCCGGCGCCGGCCGGCCCGGGCACCGGGCTCAGCTGCCCTTGACCGCGCTCTTCAAGCTGCTCCCGGCCGTGAAGCGAGGCACACGCGACGCCGCGATCTGGATGCGTTCGCCCGTGCGCGGATTCACACCCTGCCGCGCGCTTCGCTCACCGACATGGAATTTGCCGAATCCCGAGACGGTCACTTCGCTGCCTCGCCGCAGAGCTTCCTCCACCGTCGACAGCACCGCATCGACCGCGCGAGCAGCCTCTTGCTTGCTCAGCTCGGCCCGATCCG
This sequence comes from Solirubrobacteraceae bacterium, assembly GCA_035940155.1. Lineage (GTDB taxonomy): Bacteria > Actinomycetota > Thermoleophilia > Solirubrobacterales > Solirubrobacteraceae > Palsa-744. Next base: position 1,358 of record DASZFE010000195.1, read on the forward strand.
CAACCTGGTCGATCAACTCGGACTTAGTCACTTCGCCCTCCTCGTTCGCAAAACGTTGAGAGGACGCTAACACCGCGCTCGGACGACCTCCGCGAATGGGGCTTCCGTCCAGGGGGTCATACTCATCTCGTGCCCCTCGAGCGCCTCGCCTGGTTCGCGACCGTCTTCGTCGCCCTCCTCACCGCCCTCCTCCTCCTCCTCTCCGGCTACGTCGGCTACGCCGGCCTCTCCCTCGCCGTCGGCGTCTCCGCGGCGATCAACCTCCTGTGAGCCACACAAGTAGCTCCCGCGCCGCCCGCCCACGGTGGCTTATCGCATCCTTCTCCAAATCGGAGAGCTCCGCCATCGTCCGGCCCGAGGACTCATCGTCGGGGAGAAAGGCCGGGTCATAGCCAAACCCCCCCTCCCCGCCCGGCCGCGCCGCGACACGGCCCGTGCAGCGCCCCTCGAACAGACGCTCCTCCCCGCTCGCCGGGTCGACATACGCCAGCACGCACACGTACCGAAGGCCGCTCCCCGCCGGGGCCTGTGCGAGCAGCTTGCGCAGGTTCTCCCCGTCGCTCGCCCCCTCCCCCGCATACCGCGCCGAGCGCACCCCCGGAGCCCCCCCGAGCGCCGCCGCCTCGATCCCCGAATCGTCCGCGATCGCCGCCTCCCCCGTCTCCTGAGCCGCCACCCGCGCCTTTCCCAGCGCGTTCTCCGCAAACGTCTCCCCGTCCTCCGGGGGCAGCACCACCTCCTCGGGGAGCCCCACCACCTCGATGCCTCCAAGCAACCGCGCAAACTCCCGGCGCTTGTGCTCGTTGCGGCTCGCCAGCACCAGCCTCATCCCCACCCCACTCACGCCCCCGCGATCGCCCGCTCCTGCGCCGCGCGCAGCTCCTCGATCCCGCCCGCCGCCAGCGCCAGCAGCTCGTCCAGGTGCGCCCGCGAGAGCGGCGTGCGCTCCGCCGTCGCCTGCACCTCCAGCAGCCCCCCCTCGCCCGTCATCACCACGTTCGCGTCCACCTCCGCCTTCGAGTCCTCCGAGTAGTCCAGGTCCAGCAGCGCCACCCCCTCGACCATCCCGCACGACACCGCCGCCAGCGACCCCGTCAGCGGCGATCCCTCCATCAGCCCCGCCGAGCGCAGGCGCTCGCACGCCAGCGCCAGCGCCACGTACGCCCCCGTGATCGACGCGCACCGCGTCCCCCCGTCGGCCTGCAGGACGTCGCAATCCAGGTAGATCGTCCGTTCCCCGAGCGCGGAGAAGTCCACCACGCCCCGCACCGAGCGCCCGATCAGGCGCTGGATCTCCACCGAGCGCCCATCCGGGCGCCCCTTCGAGATGTCCCGCTGCTTGCGCTCCCCCGTCGACGCCGGCAGCATCCCGTACTCCGCCGTCACCCACCCCCGGCCCTTCCCCATCAGCCACCGCGGCACGGTCTCCTGCGCCGAGGCCGTGCAGATCACCCGCGTCTCCCCCACCGAGATCAGCGCCGAGCCCGTCGCCGTGCGCACGAACCCCGGCTCGATCGCCGTCGGGCGCAGCCCGTCCCGTCCGCGGCCGTAGGAGCGCGCCGGCCTCCCGCTCATACGATCGCCCCCGCGCCCGTCACGCCATCGCCTCCGCCGGAGTCAGCTCCACCTGCTCCACCACCCCCAGCGGCATCTGCAAGAAGCGCGTCCCCACCGCCTCGAACGCCCCCCGCTCCCCCGTGCACAGGAAGCGGTAGTTCCCCTCCCCCTCCCGCGGGTTGCGCAGCGAGCGCGTGCTCAGCGCATGCTCCACCTGCCGCGCCAGCGCCCCCCCGGAGCTCACCAGCCTCACCGACGGGCCCAGCATCCGCTGGAGCATCAGGCGGATCAGCGGATAGTGCGTGCACCCCAGGATCACCGTGTCCACACCCGCCTCCCGCAGCGGCCCACACGCCTCCCGCACCATCTCCACCGCCCCCTCCTCGAACTCCTCCCCCGCCTGGATCACCCCCGCCAGGCCCGGGCACGCCACCGCGTGCACCGTCACATACGGGTCCATCGCCGCGATCGCCTCCTCGTACGCCCCGCTCGCCACCGTCGCCGGCGTCGCCAAGAGGCCGATCCGCCCCGTCCGCGTCACCGCCACCGCCTGAAGCGCCTCCGGACGCACCACCCCCAGCACCTC
>DASZFE010000196.1:0-6856 GCA_035940155.1 Solirubrobacteraceae bacterium
ACGAGCGCCGCGCGCTCGGGAAGATCGTCCTGGGAGTGCGCTAGTTGGACTTCGAGCACTCACCCCGTACGCGCGAGCTCTGCGAGCGCCTGGAGACCTTCATCAAGCAGGAGGTCAGGCCGCACGAGTCCGTGGGCCTGCGGGAGCTGATCGCCAAGGAGGACCGTGCCCCCCTGCTCGCCCTGATCGAGGAGCTCAAGGAGAAGGCGCGCGCGCAGGGCCTCTGGAACCTCTTCCTCCCGGGCTCCGAGCACGGAGCGGGGCTCTCCAACGTCGAGTACGCGCCGCTCGCCGAGCGCATGGGCGGCTCGCTCCTGGCGAGCGAGGCATGCAACTGCAACGCCCCCGACACGGGCAACATGGAGGTGCTCCTGCACTTCGGCAGCCCCGAGCAGCACGAGCAGTGGCTGAGACCCCTCCTCGACGGGAAGATCCGCTCGGCCTTCTGCATGACCGAGCCCGACGTTGCCTCCTCGGACGCGACGAACATGCAGGCGACCGCGAAGATCGAAGGCGAGGAGGTCGTGCTGAACGGCCTGAAGTGGTGGAGCACCGGGGTCGCGCACCCGAACTGCCGCGTGGCGATCTTCATGGGCCTCACGGACCCCGAGGCCGACCGCTACTCCCAGCACTCGATGGTGCTCGTCCCCCTGGACACCCCCGGGGTGAAGATCGAGCGGATGCTCTCCGCGATGGGCTTCGACGACCCCCCCGGGGGCCACGGCGAAGTGAGCTTCACCGACGTCCGCCTCCCCGTGAGCGCGGTCGTCGGCGGGCCCGGGCAGGCCTTCGCGATCGCCCAGGCGCGCCTGGGCCCGGGGCGGGTGCACCACTGCATGCGCCTGATCGGCCTCGCCGAGCTCGCGCTCTCGATGGCGTGCGAGCGCGGGACGCGGCGAACGGCCTTCGGCAAGCCCCTCACGAACCTCGGGGGCAACCGCGAGCGGATCGCCGACGCCCGGATCGCGATCGACCAGGCGCGCCTGCACGTCCTGCACGCCGCGTGGCTGATCGACCGGCAGGACCCGCAGATGCTCGGGGCGGTCTCCCAGATCAAGGTCGCGGTTCCGAACATGGCCCAGCGGGTGGTGGACATGGCCATGCAGCTCCACGGCGGGGCAGGTCTCAGCGAGGACTTCCCCCTCGGCCCGGCCTGGACGGTCGCGCGGGCGCTGCGGATCGCGGACGGCCCGGACGAGGTCCACCGCGGGGTGATCGCGCGGGTCGAGCTCGCTCGACACGGGCAGGGAAAATGGTCGGCTTGACAGTAGCCATACAAGTAGTTCAAACGCTACACTGCAAGCGGTCCCGCCCGTGAGCACGCGCACGTCCTCCAGCCGCCTCGGCGCCCTGATCGTCGCTCTCGCCGCGTGCACCGGCGCACTCGCCTCCCTGCCGACGCTCGCGCACGCCTTGAACGAGCGGGTGCACCTGACGACCTCCTTCAAACCGAACCGTCTCGGCGTGCAGACGACGTTCCGCTTCGCCTTCACGATCGCCGCCGACCGCAACCAGCCCTCGCCGTTGACCGAAGTCGACCTGCACCTCCCCGCGGGCATCGGCCTGGCGACCTCCTCGCTCGGCCTCGCGATCTGCGAAACCGCACAGCTCGAAAAGGAAGGGCTCACCGCGTGCTCGCCGAACTCGCTCGTCGGACACGGCTCGGCCGCGGTCCAGGCGCCCTTCGAAGACTCGCCGATCGAAGAGCCCGCCTTAGTCTTCGCGGTGATGGGCCCCCAGGACGGGGAATACCTCACGATCCTCTTCTACGCCGAAGGCTCCACGCCGATCTCCGCCCAGCTCGTCTTCCCCGGACATGTCCTCGCGGACGCGAACCCCTTCAGCGGGCGCCTGGACACGGTCGTCCCCCCGATCCCGACCGTCCCGGAAGGCCCGTTCGTCGCGGTAACGCGCTTCTCGACGACGATCGGGCCCGCAGGCCTGACCTACTACCGCCGCTACCACGGGCGCCGGGTTCCGTTCCGTCCGCGTGGGATCGTCATCCCGAAGACCTGCCCGCGCGGCGGCTTCCCCTTCACGGTCGACTTCGGCTTCATGGACGGAGTGCGACTGAAAGTCCACAAGCCCGTTCCATGCCCACCGCGGCGACGACGGCACTGATCACGGGCGCCTCCTCGGGCATCGGGGAGGCGACCGCGAGGCTCCTCGCGCGTGAGCCGGGCGCGCGGCTCGTGCTCGTCGCGCGCCGCGAGGAGCGCCTGCGAACGCTCGCCGCGGAGCTCGGCCCCGGGGCGAGCGCGCTCGCGCTGGACCTCACCGAAGAGGACGCCCCCGCGCGCGTCCTGCAGCACGTCCACGAACGCCACGGCGAGCTGACCCTGCTCGTCAACAACGCCGGTGCCTCCTGGCGCGCGAGCTTCGCCGACGGGGGCTACGCGAACGTGAAGCGCACGATGGAGCTGAACTTCGACGCCGTCGTGCGCCTCACCGAGGCCCTCCTGCCGCTCCTGCGCTCGAGCGCGCCGAGCGCGATCGTCAACGTCGCGAGCACCGCCGCGCGCGTATCGCGCCCCGGCGCGGGCGCGTACTCGGCAAGCAAGTTCGCCCTCCTCGGCTGGAGCGACGCGCTCTACGCCGAGGAGCGCCCCCACGGCGTCCACGTCGGCGTCGTCCTCCCGGGCTTCATCGCCACCGAGGGCTTCCCCGCCACCGAGCTCCGCGAACGGGCCCTCACGCGCTGGATCGTCTCGACCCCCGAGCGCGCTGCGCAGGCCATCCTCGACGCCGGCCCCGGCGGGCGCCCCGAGCGCTACGTCCCCCGCCCCTACTTCCTCGCGGGTGCCCTGCGCCTGCTCGCTCCGGCCCTCGTCCGCCGCTCGCTCTCGGGCGGACGCGGTGGGGCGTTCACGACGAAGACCGGCGCCGACGCCGCCGATGCGGCCCAGAGGGGCCGGTAGGCCAGCGGCCTATCTGTCGTCGTCCGGAGAGACAAGGTTGAGGTTCGGGTGCTGGGCGGCCCCTTCCCGGTACCTTCTCGGTACCGTCGAGGCTCTCACTACATCGGGATTGTGAAGCGCCTCGTCTCCGTCCGAGCGGACATCAGGCACCACTCGGGTTTGCTCCTTGCGGAGGTAATCATCGAGAGCCGTACCTGGCTTGGTGTATTGCTTGGCTTACGCGGCGCTGCTGTACGTGATCGTCTCGTGGATCTGCACGCCGAGCGCGTCGGCGATGCTCTGTAGCCGGTCGAGCCCCACACCGCTGTAGTAGTTGGCCTCCCAGCGCTGGACCTGCTGCTCGGCGACACCGATGCGTTTGGCGAGCTGGCGCTGGGTAAGCCTGGCTGCGATGCGGGCTTCGATCAGTGCGATCGGCAGCTCGTGCAGGGAGGTGATCTCGCGGCTGGTGATGTGTCCGTCGCGCAGCCTCTCGTAGTGGTCGATCTCGTGACGGAACGTCTCGATCTGGCTGGCAATGGCGTCATGCATCAGCTGCTTCATGCCCGGATCGACGTTCGAGGGGAACTCCCGCTCGTCGTTGGCGATCAGGCCGCCTTCGAAGCCAGCTAGGTGTGCCTTAGTTATGCGGTATTCGCGCTCGTTCTTGATCATGGCAGTCCTGTTAGGTCGATGGCGATGATGCCCTTCTGCTGCTTCAACCGATCGCGTTGGAAGAAGTCGAGGTAGGTAGTGCCGTCCGCATCTGCGGGCCACTCGGCTGGGTAGAGCTCGCCTCCGTAGCGCGCCTTCTGTGCAGCGCGACCATCGCTGAAGGTCAGAAGCTCGGGGTCGAGACGATTGATGATGACGCCGCCCGATTCCCAACAGGCGTCGAAGTCGCCCGGATGGTCCTTGCTCGTGACGAGGCTACCGTCGAGATAGGCGGTGGCGCACCCGGCGCCCTTCAACGATCGCAGCGCATCCAGGAGCCCGTCGAGAAGCTCTCGACGTCGAACGCTGGTTGCGTAACGAGTCACGATCTCGCTCCAGGTGGCGTGGTGGATTCCCGGCGGAAGGTGCCCGTGCTCATCGAACTCCGGTATCATAACACAACGATACCGTTGGGTTGGGACGGAATCTGCGCTAGCTCCATGTTGAACGAGGCGCATCACAGCGAAGTCGAGAAGGTTCTGCTCTACATCTCCGAGGCCCGCGAGCGGGCCGAGCGGGCTCGCGTCGCGCTCGTCCGGGACGGCCCCGCGCAGCGCGGTCGGCAGCACGAGATCGCCCCGGCCCCCCACGCCTCGACCACTTCCGCGACGAGAACAAACCCGCGCCCCGGAGCCCCACCCCGGCCCCACCCGGGAGGATCAAAAGAAACCGAACCCCCGCCTCCCCGGCGGCGCGGTCCCGCTCCGGCCGGACCCCCTCAGGCGCCCTGCGAGGTCGGCCGGACGAGGATCTCGTTCACGTTCACCCCGGGGGGCTGGCCGATCGCGTAGAGGACCGCGTTCGCGATGTCCTGCGCCGCGAGCGGTTTGACGCCCTCGAAGCGCTTGGCCATCTCGCCCAGAACCTCCGGGCGGTTGTGCATGACGAGCTCCGTCATCACCGCCCCGGGCTCGACCACGGTGACGCGGAGCCCGTGCGGGGAGACCTCCTGGCGCAGGGACTCCGAGAAGGCCCCCACGCCCCACTTGGTCATGTTGTAGACGCCCGAGCCCGCGCGCGCGATGCGTCCGGCGACGGAGCTGATGTTGACGAAGTGCCCCGAGCCCTGCTCGCGCATGAGCGGGAGGGCGGCGTGCGTGCAGTAGAGAACCCCGAAGAGGTTGACGTGGATCATCCGCCGCCACTCCTCAGTGGGGGCGGCCTCGATCGGGCCGAGGAGCATCACGCCGGCGTTGTTCACGAGCACGTCCAGGCGGCCGAGGCGCTCGTGGGCCTGCCGCACGAACGCGCCCGCCTGGGCCTCCTCGCCGACGTCGCACTGGAAGGCCAGCGCGCGCCCGCCCTCCCCGTTGATGCGCTCCGCGAGCGCCTCGACCCGGTCGAAGCGCCTCGCCGCGAGCGCCACCGCGGCCCCGGCCCGCGCGCACGCGAGCGCGGTCGCCTCGCCGATCCCCGAGGAGGCCCCGGTGATCGCGACTACCTGCCCGCTCAGATCAGAAGTCATGTCGGGGCAGCTTAGACACGGGAATCGCTTACGAGCGCGATTCGAGCGCCGCGGCATCGGGTATAGGTACTTCCATGTCCCGTACGGCTGTTCGTGTTAGCATGGCCTCTGCGAACAGGTGTTCGCAGGTCCTCCGCGGCCCAGATCCCGGCGAGATAGTTGCCCAGGCAGCAACTTTTGACCCGTCCGGGGGGTTCGTGAAGGAGAACCATCGTGCAGGGATAAACCCCCATCTGCGTGTTTGAGCCAGTCGCGCCGATGTTTAAAGGCAGGACCGCACGTACTACAACCGGAATGGTTGACAAAGCAACTAACGCGAAGTATAATCCCGACTCCAGGCATCGGATTACGAAGGACTCGACATGGCAGACGCAACTCTCCACATCGCACCACTAGACCCGATCGACTCCGGCGAGAGCGATCGTGGGTCCACCACGCCGCCCGGCGAGGGCTCCCGGATGAGCGAAATCCGCGCGCACCGCGGCGCGAAGTCCGAGGTCACGCTGACGGCCGGTGAGAGCTTCATCCCGGAGTCCGTCGATCAGCTCCTCGCGCACTCGCGCCGCTACCCCCTGCTCAAGCCCGAGCAGGAGATCGAGCTCGCCCAGCGCATCGAGCGCGGGGACCTGCGCGCGAAGGAACTCCTGATCAACTCCAACCTCCGCCTCGTCGCCTCCAACGCGCGGCGCTACCAGAACCAGGGTCTGCCCCTCTCCGACCTCGTCCAGGAGGGCATGCTGGGCCTGATCCGCGCGAGCGAGAAGTTCGACTGGCGCAAGGGCTTCCGCTTCTCCACTTACGCGACCCTCTGGATCCGCCAGGCGATCCAGCGGGGCCTCGAGAACTCCGGGCGCACGATCCGCCTGCCCGTCCACGTCGCCCAGCGCTCCCGCAAGATCGGGCGCGTCGAGCGCGAGCTCTCGGTCCGCCTCGGACGCGATCCGACCGACCAGGAGCTCGCCGAGGAGACCGGTCTGGAGGTCGAGCAGGTGCAGGAAGTCCGCCACCAGCGCTCCGCCCTCGTGAGCCTCGACCAGCAGATCGGCGAAGACGGCGACACGGCCCTGGGCGACCTCCTGCCCTCAGACCAGGACGCCCCCGAGGACACCGCCTACGAGAACGAGCGCGAGCGGATCGTCCAGGAGGCGATCGCGCAGCTCCCCGACACCGAGCGCCGCGTGCTCACGCTGCGCTTCGGGACCGGCCGCGAGGAGCCCCAGACGCTGACCGCGATCGGCAAGCGCCTCGGATTCTCCGCCGAGCGCGCCTCCCAGCTGGAGCAGCGGGCGCTGAAGAAGCTCGCGGAGGTCCCGGAGTTGGCCGCGCTCAGAGAGGCCGCGTAGCCCCATCGCGGGGCCGCGCGGCCCGGGTCGGCGTAATATCGACGGCTGGATGTCCCAGTCGTCGTTGTGGGAGCGGATCGTCGAGTTGACGATCGCGATCGGTGAACGGGTGCTCGCCCCGATCGAGCGCTTCATCGGAGGGCGCTCGCTCGTGGGCGACGCCACGTTCTTCCCCTTGGAGCGCTTCCCGTGGGTAGAGCACATCGAGGAGCACTGGACCGTCATCCGTGACGAGGCCGCGGCGTTGCTGGAGGACCGCGAGGCGCTCGCCAACTTCCAGGACATCTCCAAGGATCAGATCGAGATCACCGACGATGATCGCTGGAAGACGTTCTTCCTGTACGGGTACGGCTTCGAGGCGAAGCTGGGCGTGGAGATGTGCCCCCGCACCGCGGCGCTGATGCGCGAGATCCCGGGGATGAAGACCGCAATGATCT
>DASZFE010000197.1:0-12132 GCA_035940155.1 Solirubrobacteraceae bacterium
TCGCGACGCTCGCGCCCGAGCTGAAGGTGATCGCCCCCGTGCGAAGCTGGCAGATGGGCCGCGAGGACGAGATCGCCTACGCGCGCGAGCACGACATCCCGGTGAAGGGCGGTACCGAGGCGTCCCCCTATTCGATCGACGACAACCTCTGGGGACGATCCTCGGAGGGGAGGTGGATCGAGGATCTCGGGCACGCTCCCGAGGACGACGTCTTCCAGCTCGTAACGCGTCCGGAGGAGGCACCCGACGAGTCCGAGCTCGTCGAGCTGACCTTCGAGCGCGGCATCCCGGTGTCGCTCAACGGCGAGCGGCTGGGGCTGGTGCAGCTGATCGAACGAGCCGCCGAGATCGGCGCCCGCCATGGCGTCGGGATCATCGATCAGATCGAGGACCGGATCGTGGGCCTGAAGGTGCGCGACATCTACGAGGCGCCCGCCGCGGCGATCCTCCTGCCCGCCCACCACGAGCTCGAGAAGCTCGTCGGGACGATCCACCAGAACCAATTCAAGGGGCAGCTCGACCGCCAGTGGGCCTACCTGGTCTACGCGGGGCTCTGGTGGGAGCCCCTGCGGGAGGACCTCGACGCGTACATGGACTCCGTGAACGAGCGCGTCACGGGGACGATCGCGATGAAGCTCTACAAGGGCTCCGCGCGCGTGGTCACGCGCGAGTCCCCCAACGCGGTCTACGACGCGGCGCTCGCCTCCTTCGCGCAGTCCGGGGGGCTCTTCTCCCAGAGCGCCGCGCCCGGGTTCATCGAGCTCTTCTCGCTGCAGTCCCGGATGGCCTGGCGGCTGCGCAACGAGTAGCCGCCCGGCGCCTTTCGTCCGGTCTCGCGCATACCCTGGACGGTGGTGATAGCCGAAGGCAACGAGACGTTTGGAGAGGGGCCGGCCCACACAGCGGGGGAGCCGGGGGAGCCTTCCGAGCAGGACGCTCTCGCTGAGCGCCGTGCGCGGCGCTGGGGGCGTGGGGAGAGCGCCATGGCGCACCGCGCTCGGGACGCGGAGGCGATGGTCCGGACGCTCGCGACCGAGCTCGCCGGGGCACAGCAGCGGCTGCGCGAGGCCGAGGAGCAGCAGGAGCGGCTCGCGGGGCAGGTCGCCGAGCGCGAGCGCGAGGTGCGCCGGGTCGCCCAGCGCGAGTACGCCGAGCAGCAGCTGCGGGTGGAGGCCGAAGAAGAGCGCGAGCGCCTCCAGCGTGAGCGTCGCGTCGAGGCCGAGCGCCAACAGCGTCGCCTCGCGGCGGGCGAGCGCCACGCGCGCGACCTCGCCACGGAGCTTGAGGGTGTCCGACGGGAGCTCTCCGAGGCCGAGCAGGCGGTCGCAGCCGAACGCGCCGCGGTGCGCCGCACCGAGCGGAAGCTCGCCGATCACGAGCGGGAGCTCACGGCCCGCAAGGGCGAGATCGCGCGCCGCGAGAGCGACCTGGCCCGCCGCGAGCTCGATTTGGAGCGCGCGCGCGCGGAGAGCGAGAAGCGCCTCCAGGACGCGCGCGCGGGCGAGCGCGCGGGGGCGCTGCGCCGAGCGCACGTCGAGCAGGAGCGTGTCGAGATGATGGAGCGCCTCGGCGCCCTGGAAGGCCGCATCGACCGCTCCCGGCTCGAGCTAGAGCAGGAGCGCGCCGGGCGCGTCCAGGCCGAGCAGGCGCTCGCGGCGCTCGAGCAGGAGCACGCGCGCCTCGCGGCCGTCTCGGGAGCGGTCACCCGAACCGCGACGGCGCTCGTCGCGGCGCTCCGGGCCGAGCGTGAGGAGACCCACCGCGAGCTGCAGAGCCTGCGCGAGGAGCTCCGCGAGCACGCGCGGGCGCCCGCGCGACCCGCGACGCCGGAGCGGTCCGCGATACCCGTGGCGCCCGGATCGCCTATTGCGTCCGTGCGACCCGTCGCGCTCGCAGAGCCCCCGACGCCGCCAGTGCCAACTCCGCCCGCGGCGCCCCCGGAGGGCTCGGCGCAGGAGGGCGCGGACATGGCGCGGGCGCTGACCGCGGCCGTCGAACGCCTGCGCGCCCGCGCGGCCGCGGCCGCCGCGGAGATGACGCCTGCGGAGGAGGAGCCCGAGAGCGCGGTCTCCGCACCGGTCGAGCCGCCGGCCCCCGAGCGGGTGGATTTCTCCCCGCGGATGCTCGTGGGGACGCCGCCGCGGGAGCCGTGGCTCGCGCGCGCGATCCGCCGGATCGCCGAGTCGGGCGAGGCGCGGCTCGCGGGGGAGCTGATCTGCGAGCTGCTGCCCGCGCAGGGGCTCGTGCTCGAGCGTCCGCTGAGCTACCGGGCGCGGATCATCGGGGTGGGAACGGTCGAGGTGCGCGTGGAGGGCGGACGGGCGAGCGTGAAGCCGTCCGCGGGCGAGCGCGTGGCGCGGGGGAGGGGCGGGGAACGGGTCGACTTCACCCTGGAGGGCTCCGCGGCGGCGCTCGCCGAGCTGGCGGCCGGGGGCTACGGGCGGCGGCTCGCGGGGGTGCGGCTGCGGGGCCGTCGTCGTCGCGCACGGAGGCTGATGGCGGCCTGCCGGGAGCCGTTGACGCTCCCGGATCTCGCGCAGGCGGGGATCGCGGTGTGGCCGGGGCTGCTGCTGCGGGCACTCGCGGAGGCGATCGATCCGGCGTGGACGGAGGGGCAGAGTTTTACGCTGGCGTTCGAGATCGAGGACGCGCCGGGCTGGACGGCGTGCGTTCGGGTGCGCGGCGGGGAGCCGATCCGGGTCGAGCGTCTTGGCGAGGAGCGTCCGGACACGAGGGTGCGGGTGAGCGAGCGTGCGCTGCTCCACATGCTCGCGGGCGTGCCGCTGCCGAGCGGCGAGCGGGTGCTCGTCGAGGGCTCCGAGCGGCCTCTGCAGACGCTTCTCTACTGGGCCGATCGCGCCCAGGGAAGCGCGGCTTGAAGCTCGCGGGCCGCGTGAATCGGCCCGGATCGCCCCAGAGCCTCCGCCGCGCGGGGGCCTAGTATCCAGCCCATGGGCGACTCCTCCTGCGCACATCTGCACGTGCACTCCGAGTACTCGCTGCTGGACGGGGCGTGCAAGATCGACGCGCTCGCGGCGCGGGCGGCGGAGTTCGGCCAGCCCGCCCTCGGGCTGACGGACCATGGGGTGATGAACGGGGCGGTGGAGCTCTTCAAGGCGTGCGGGAAGCACGGGATCAAGCCGGTGGTGGGCTGCGAGGTGTACCTGGTCGAGGACCACGCCGCCTCGACGAAAAGCCCGCCCACCCGCGTCGAGCGCAACCACCTGACGCTCCTGGCATCGAGCGACCGGGGCTATCGCAACCTCGTCGAGCTCTGCTCGGCGGGCTTCCTGGAGGGGCTGCAGCGGGGAAAGCCGACGGTGGACCTCGCCCAGATGGAGTCCCACAGCGAGGGCGTGATCGCGCTCACGGGCTGCCTGGCCTCGCGCTTCTGCCAGCGCCTGCTGGACGACCGCCCGCAGGACGCGCGCGCGCACGCGGATGACCTGCTACGGGTCTTCGGGGCGGAGAACGTCTACTTCGAGGTGCAGAAGAACGGCCTCGCGGCGCAGGAGAAGTGCAACGAGGGGATCGTCCGGATCGCGCGCGAGGTCGGCGGGAGCCTGGTCGGGACGGGCGACGTGCACTACCTGCGCCGGGAGGACTACGAACACCACACGGCGCTGTTGTGCGTGCAGACCAAGAGCACGCTCGCGGCGCCGAAGCTGACGTTCGAAACGAACGAGTTCTACCTGCGCGACAGCGCGGAGATGGTGCAGGCCTTCGCGGAGTGGCCGGAGGCGATTGCGAGCACCCTGGAGATCGCGGAGCGCTGCTCGGTGGAGCTCGAGCTCGGCAAGCAGCTGATCCCGAGCTTCCCGACGCCGGACGGGAGCGGCGAGCGGGAGTACCTGCGCTCGCGCGTGGAAGAGGGGCTGCGCGCCCGCTACGGCGATCCGCCTCCCGCGCAGGCGCTGGAGCGGATGGAGATGGAGCTCGGGGTGATCGACCGGATGGGCTTCAACGCGTACTTCCTGATCGTCTGGGACTTCGTGAAGTTCGCCAAGGAGAACGGGATCGCGGTCGGTCCGGGCCGCGGCTCGGCGGCCGGGTCGATCGTCTCCTACTGCCTGCAGATCACCGACGTGGACCCGCTGCGCTACGACCTCCTGTTCGAGCGCTTCCTGAACCCCGAGCGGGTCTCGATGCCGGACATCGACATCGACTTCTCGGTGCGCGGACGCGAGCGGGTGATGAAGTACGTGACGGAGAAGTACGGGCGCGAGTCGGTCGCGCAGATCGTGACCTTCGGCAAGATGTTCCCGCGCGCGGCGACCCGCGACGCGGCGCGGGTGCTGGGCTACGAGTACGGCGTCGGGGACCGTCTGGCGAAGCTGATCCCCGATCCGATCATGGGCCGGGCGCCGTCCTTCGAGGACTGCCTGAAGGCGGGAGAGCCGCTGCGCAAGGTCTACGACGAGGAGCCCGACGCGCGCAAGATCGTCGACGTGGCGCGGGGCCTCGAGGGAATCGTGCGCAACTCCTCGATCCACGCCGCGGCGGTCGTGATCGCGGACCGGCCGCTCACGGAGATCGTGCCGCTGCAGCTTGCGGACGCCGGGAACGACGGGAACGGCGAGCGGGTATTTCGCACGGTGACGCAGTTCTCGATGAAGCCGATCGAGGAAATCGGGCTGCTCAAGATGGACTTCCTGGGCCTGAGGAACCTCGACGTGATCGAGGACGCGCTCGACATCATTGAGCGCTCCACGCGGGGATCCAATGGCGAGCTCGGCGTGCGCCCGGACATGACCACGCTGCCGCTCGACGACACCAAGACGTACGAGATGCTCGCCCGGGGGGACTCGGTGGGGGTGTTCCAGTTCGAGTCCGAGGGTATGCGCGAGGCGCTCAAGAAGGTGTGCCCCGACGAGTTCAACGACCTCGTCGCGCTGAACGCGCTTTATCGGCCCGGGGCGATGGACCAGATCCCCGTATACGCGAAGGGCAAGCGCAACCCCGAAGCGATCAGCTACCCCGACGAGCGCCTGCGACCGATCCTCGAGTCCTCCAAGGGCGTGATCCTCTACCAGGAGCAGGCGATGCAGATCGCCAAGGAGCTCGCCGGTTTCTCCGGGGCCAAGGCGGATGACCTGCGCAAGGCGATCGGCAAGAAGAACCGCCAGGCGATGGCGGCGCTGAAGGGCGAGTTCGTCGAGGGCTGCCGCGCCTCGGGGATGCGTCCCGAGGTGATCGAGTTCCTGTGGCAGACCAACGAGAAGTCGGCCGACTACTCCTTCAACAAGTCCCACGCCGCATGCTACGCGCTGATCGCCTACCGCACCGCGTGGCTGCGCGCCAACTACCCCGCCGAGTACATGGCGGCGCTGATCTCCTCGGTGATGTCCACTAAGGACAAGGTCCCCTTCTTCGTCGCCCGCTGCGAGGAGATGGGCATCGAGATCCTGCCCCCCGACGTCAACCTCTCAGACCACGAGTTCACCGTCGTGAAGGGCAACATCCGCTTCGGCCTGGACGCGGTCAAGGGCGTCGGCTACCAGGCGGTCGAGGCGATCAAGCGCGCGCGGGCGGAGGGTGGGGAGTTCGGCTCGCTGTGGGATTTCTGTGAGCGTGTGGACAATCGCGCGGTGAACAAGAAGGCGATCGAGGCGCTGATCAAGTGCGGCGCGTTCGGCTCGACGGGCGCGAGTCGCAAGGGGATGCTCGCGGTGCTCGAGCAGGCGCAGGGCGCGGGGCAGAAGGCCCAGCAGGACGCGCAGATCGGACAGGGCTCGATCTTCGACCTGCAGGAGGCCACGGGCCACGGGGAGAGCCAGGCGCAGAGCGCCCCGGCGCCCGGATCGGGCCTGATGCGCCCCAGCCACCCGCCGATCCCGGCGGAGGAGTTCGATCAGGCGCAGCTCCTCGCGGTCGAGAAGGAGGCGATCGGCCTCTTCATCTCCGCACACCCGCTGAAGCCCCTGCGCGAGGCGCTGCGCGCGCGCGTGGACTGCGCGCTGGGGGCGCTCGCGGACAGGCGCGACAAGGATTGGGTGACGATCGGCGGGATCATCACCGAGGCCAAGCGGATCCGCACGCGCGCGGGGGAACCGATGTTGTTCGCCACGCTCGACGACCTCGAGGGAGCGGTCGAGGTGCTCGTCTTCGGGAAAGCGCTCGCTGAGCACGAGGGGGCGCTGGCGGTCGATCAGGTCGTGATCGTGAAAGGCCGGGTGGACCACAAGGAAGCGGGCAAGACGTGCGTGGTGGCACAGACCGTCGATACCTTCGCACCGAGCGAGGAGGAGATCGCGCAAGCGGCCCGCAAGGCGAAGGCCCTCGCGGCCGAGCGCGCCGCCGAAGCCCAGCCGGTGCGCCTGTGCGTCGATGCGGCGCGGCTGCCGGCGAGCGTGATCGACGAGCTCAAGCACGTGATCGAGAGCTTCCCGGGGTCCACGGAGGTCGTCCTGGAGATGGCCACGCGCGCGGGCCGGCGGACGCTGCGCCTGGGGGAGGCCTACCGGGTGAAGCCCACGCCGACGCTCCGGGCGGAGCTGGAGCATGTCTTGGCCCCCGCCCTCGCAGCCGCCTGAGGGCCGTGGGCGCTTCGCACGCCGGCGTCCTCGCTCGCTCGCGTGCGGAGCACGCCACGCTCGTTGCGTCCTTGGCCTGCTCGACCCACGACCCTCAGGGTGCCCTGACCGGCGTCACCGCGGCGAGCCCGCGCTCGCGCAGGCGCATCGCGAGCTCGACTTCTTCGCGGGTCGTGCCGGAGCGCTCGTGCCCGGGGGTCTCGAGGATGCAGGGGAGGTCCTGGAAGGCGGGGGCGCAGAGGAAGGCGGCGCAGCCCTCCTCGCCGAGCTCGCCCTCGCCGATGTTGGCGTGGCGGTCGCGGTTTGAGCCGAGGGGGGTCTGGGAGTCGTTGAGGTGTAGCGAGCCCAGGCGCTCGAGGCCGATCTTCTCGGCGACCTCCCCGGTGAGCACGTCGAGGCCGGCGGGGGTGCGGATGTCATAGCCGGAGGCGAGGAGGTGGCAGGAGTCCAGGCAGAGCCCCAGCCTTGGATCGCCCCCGGCGGCGTCGATCAGGGCGGCGAGCTCCTCGATGGAGCGCCCGAGGGTGCCGCCGGCGCCGGCGGTGTTCTCGAGGTGCAGCGGACACTCCTCGCTCTCAGCGAGGGCCTCGCGGATGGCCTTGCCGGCGCGGGCGATGGCCTCGCCGACGTCGCTCTTCTTGGCCGAGCCGGGGTGCAGGACGACGCCGCGCGCGCCGATGCGGGCGCCGGTGCGCAGGGAGTGAATCAGGGAGGTGAGCGACTTGGAGCGGATCTCGGGGTCCTCGCTGGCGCAGTTGAGGAGATAGACGGCGTGGATCAGGACGGCGTCGATCGGACTCGCGGCGATCGCGTCGTTGAAGGCCGCGACGTCCTCCTCGGTGTAGACGCTCGGGCGCCACATGCGGGGGGACTGGTTGAAGATCTGGATCGCGCGACAGCCGCGCTCGAGGCCCCGCTCGACGGCTTTTGGGAGACCGCCTGCGGGAGATACGTGGGCGCCGATTAGCATGGGCGCGATCCTATGCGTCTTCGCTTCGCTCCATCGCCCACGGGGGCGCTGCACATCGGCGGCGCGCGCACGGCCCTCTTCAACTGGCTGCTCGTGCGCGGCTCCCCCTCGCGGGGACGGGCGAACGGAGCGCTGGTGCTGCGGATCGAGGACACCGACCGCGAACGCTCGACGCCGGAGAACGTCGAGCAGATCCTCGACGCGCTGCGCTGGCTGGAGCTCGACTGGGACGAGGGGCCGATCTTCCAGAGCGAGCGCTCCGAGCGCCACGCGGAGGTGCTGCGGGAGCTCCTGGACTCTGGGCACGCCTACCGCTCGACCGCGACCGCGGAGGACGTCAAGGCATACAAGCAGCGCCACGGCGCCCAGCGGGGGTTCCGCGGGGAGGGGCGGGCGGGGACTCAGAAGGAGGGCGCGGTGCGCCTGCACGTCCCCGACGAGGGCGCGACGGTCGTCCACGACGTGATCCGCGGGGAGACGCGCTTCGAGCACGAGCACCTCGACGATCCGGTGATCGCCAGGGCGGACGGGTCGGTGCTCTACAACTTCGCGGTCGCCGTGGACGACCTGGACGCGCGGATCACGCATGTGGTGCGGGGCGAGGACCACCTCTCCAACACCCCCAAGCAGCTCCTCGTGCTCGAGGCCCTCGGGGCGCCGCAGCCGCTCTACGGGCACCTGCCGCTGCTGCACGGCCCGGACGGGCGCAAGCTCTCCAAGCGCCACGGGGCGGCCTCGGTGCAGGAGTTGCGCGAGGCGGGCTTCCTCCCGGAGGCCGTGCGCAACTATCTCGCGCTGCTGGGCTGGGGGGGTGCGGACGATCAGGGGGTGATCTCCACGCAGGAGCTCGCCGAACGCTTCGAGCTGGAGCGCGTAAGCCGCAACCCGGCCCAGTTCGACGAGCGCAAGCTGCGCTGGATGAACGGCCTCTACATCCGCGAGCTGCCCCTCGCGGAGCTCGCGGCGCGCGTGACGCGCTTCGTGCCCGAGGCGGTCCCCGTGGGCGGGCCGCCGGGCGAGCCCGGGGCGCCGCACGCGGGCGAGATCTCCGGACTGGACCCGGAGCGTTTCGAGCGGGCGGTCGCGATCAGCCAGGAGAAGATTCAGACGCTCGCGGACTTCTGGCCGCTCGCGGGCTTCCTCTTCGAGGACCGCGAGCCCGAGCCGGGGGCGATCGAGCGCTGGCTGGACGAGGGCGGCCGGGAGCGGCTGAGAGCGACGCGCGAGGCCCTCGCGCGGGCGCCGGATTTCGGCGAGGAGAGCGTTGAGAGCGCACTGGACGGCGTCCAGGGGGCGCTCGGGTGCAAGGCGGGTGAGATCTACCAGCCCCTGCGTGTGGCGATGGCGGGACGGTCGGTCTCGCCGGGGATCTTCGAGAGCGCCGCCTTGCTCGGGCGCGAGGAGACGCTGCGGCGTATCGACCGAGCTCTCCGACTCTGAAGGAAATCAGGGCAATTTGCCCTCAACCATTCGTCCACGACTGCCGATAGGACCACACAGGCAATCCCACGGAAGGGCGAGCAAATCCAATGGCAGGCATAGAGAGCATCCAGTCACGGCGGACGGGCACGAAGGGCAAGACGGTCGCGGCGGTGGCGCCCGCGCGGGACGCGGGACAGATCCCGGGCGCTCCGGCGACGGGTACACGTCATCAGAACGAGGGTCACGGGCGGCGTCTGACGCAGGCCTTCGAAGCGCTCGAGGCATTCCCGGCGCTCGCGGAGTCGCGCAAGCGGCTGCTCGCGGTGATCTCCAAGGAGAACGTCGCCACCGCGGACATCGTCTCGGCGGTCGAGTCCGACGTGGCGCTGATCATCGCGGTGCTGCGCTTGGCGAACCAGTCGCAGAGCTCGCGTGGACGTGTCGACACGGTCGTCGCGGCCGTCGAGCTCCTCTCCGCGCAGGCTGTCCAGGCGCTGGCGAGCCGGGTGCGGACGTTTGACTTCTTCGAGCGCGCGAGCATCTGGGACGCGGCCCCCGAACGCTTCCGCCTGCACGCGCTCTCCACGCAGCACGCCGCGGACCGGCTGGCCTCGGAGGTCGGCTACGAGCACCGCGACCGCCTCACGGTCACGAGCCTCCTGCACGACATCGGCAAGCTCGTCCTGATGCACGCCTACCCGGGCTACCCCGCGCAGGTCCACCACGGGGCGCAGACCCCGGAGGAGCGCATCCACCAGGAGCGCCGCGAGCTCGGCGTCGACCACGCGCTCGTCGGGGGCGTGCTGGCACGGCGGTGGGGGATGCCGGTGAGCATCGCGACGGTGATCGAACGCCACCACAGCCCCGAGGCGGTCGGCGAGGCGGCCTTCGTGCGCCTCGCGGACATGCTCGCGCACTACGAGCAGGGTCTCCCGGTCTCCCCCTCGGAGATGCTCCAGAGCGCGCGCATGGTCGGCCTGGGCCCGGGGGAGCTGCGGCGGGTGATGTACGAACTGCCCAATCCCACGAGCCAGCGTCAGCGTCACGTGGACCCGTGCCCGCTCTCCGCACGCGAGCTCGGCGTCCTGCAGCGGCTCGCGGAAGGGAAGGTCTACAAGCAGATCGCCCACGAGCTGACGCTCTCCACGAGCACGGTCCGCACGCACCTGCACAACATCTACGGGAAGCTTGGCGCGGTGGACCGTGCGCAGGCCGTGTTGATCGCGACTGAGCGGGGATGGCTCTAGATCCGTAGCATCGCGCACGTGACGGCGCGATGATCTCGATCACGAGCAAGTCCCCCTACGCGCTGCTCGCGCTGGCCGAGCTCGCGCGCAGCGCGGGCTCGGGACCGGTCCCGATCGGCGAGCTGGCGCGCCGGCGCGAGGTGCCGGTGCAGTTCCTCGAGCAGCTCTTCTCGGTTCTGCGTCGTGCAGGGGTGATCAGCTCGCAGCGGGGCGTAAAGGGCGGCTACCGCTTCGCGCGCGACCCCGCGACGGTGACGGTCCTCGAGGTCGTCGAGCTCCTGGACGGCCCCGTCGGCCTGGACGCCCGGGGCGTCTTCGCGGACGCTGCGGAGGCGGCCCGGAAGGTCCTCGCCCAGACGACGATCGCGGACGTGGTCGAGCGCGAGGAGCGCAAGGCGGGGACGCGGATGTACTACATCTGAGCCGCGCGCCGGCGCTCAGCGAGGCCTTAACGCGCCGGTGCGGGCGCGCTTGGCGGCGTACATCGCGCGGTCGGCTTGGACGAAGGCGTCCTCGTCGCTGAGGGTGTGCTTCTCGATCAGCGCGAACCCGGCGCTGCCGGAGAGGTGCACGACGGTCTCGCCCGTGTCCACGCTCGAGGATTCGATCACCCGCATGATGTCCTGGGTGACGATCTCCGCGCCCTCGCGGTCGACGTGGGGGAGCAGGACCGCGAACTCGTCGCCGCTGAGGCGCGCGAGGAGGTCGGTCGTGCGCAGCCGGCGCGTGAGGGTCTTGGCGACGATCTTCAGGGCGTCGTCGCCCACCTTGTGACCGTGGAGGTCGTTGACCTGCTTGAAGCTGTCGAGGTCGATCACGATCAGGGCCGCTTCCTCGCCGTAGCGGTGGCAGCGGCCGATCTGGAGCTTCAGGTCGTGCTCGAAGAGGCGGCGGTTGCGCAGACCCGTCAGGGGGTCGTGGTCGGCGAGGTGGCGGAGGTGCTCTTCCAGCTGCTTGCGCTCGGAGATGTCCTGGATCTGGAGGATGAAGTGCAGGGGATTGTCCTGTTGGTCGCGCACGAGCGAGGTCGAGATGATCGCCGACATCGTCTCCCCGGCCGCGTTGACGTAGCGCTTCTCGCTCTGGAAAGCGGAGATCTCGCCCTTGAGGAGCTGCTCGCGGCGGATCGCGTCGTTGCCGGCGTCCTCGGGGTGGGTGATCTCCTGGAAGCGCTTGCCGATGAGCTCCTGGGAGGTGTAGCCCGTGATCTCGCAGAGGGCCTTGTTCACGAGCACCCAGCGTCCCTCCTGGTCGAGCAGCCCCGTGCCGATCGGGGCCCGTTCGAAGACCTGCTCGAAGTGCTCCCGGGAGCTCAGGGGGCTCGGCTCTGGCTGCTCGGCGGGCTCGGCCTTGGAGACGTCCAGGACGACCGCGACGCCGCCCGCGATCGTCGCCGGTTTCTCCGGCGCGCCGAGGCCGAGGGGGCCGATGTCGATCGTCAGGCTGTGGCGCCCGTCGACCGTGCGGATTCGCCGTGAGCGCGTCTCGCCCTCCAGGGCCGAGCGAAAGAGGGGCTCGATCCGCTCCCAGAGCTCGGCGGGGAACGCCTCGGAGATCGCGTGACCCTCCTGGAAGATCGAGGGGTCCGCCTGGCGCGCCAGGGCGTGTCCGGCGACGAGCGTGAAGCGCAGGTCGGAGTCGAAGACGATGATCAGCGCCTCGGGGAGCTCCTCGGGGGCGACGAGCGCGCCGTCGTCGAAGCGTGCCAGTAGTGAGCGGGCGTGGTTTTCCTGCGAGCCGCGCATGTACTTTCTCATCGGCGGCCCGGTCGATCCCTTGAGCGACGGGGCCCGGCGGGCGTGATCCTCGCGTTGCCACTATCGTCGTGCGCCATGGCCCGAATCCCGATCAACATTTCCGAGCTCGTGGGGGGGACGCCGCTGGTGGGCCTCGAGCGACTGCCCGAGGGACCCGCGGCGGAGAACGGGGTGGAGCTCTTCGCCAAGCTCGAGCACCTGAA
>DASZFE010000198.1:0-1618 GCA_035940155.1 Solirubrobacteraceae bacterium
GGACGACCCCCACCGACCGAGTAGAGATCCGGTGCGAGCGCCACATAGCCCGCGTCGGCAAAGCGATCAACCACATCACAGATATGCCCGTCCACCCCCCAGACCTCCTGGATCACCACCACCCCCGGCGCCGGCCCCCCCCACTCAACAGCTCCACGGCCGCCCCCCTCGCTCCCTACCGGTTGAGCCCGCGAGACGGGCGGTCTTAGAGTAGCTCGGCCAGGCGGCCCGCCGCCCTCGCGGCGCCGTCTCTCTCCACGTCGCGGTAGTCGACCTCGCGGCCGATCTCCTGTGCGATCGCGGCCGCGATCTGCTCGGGCGGGGAGGCCTCGTAGTCCATGCGGCGGCCCGCGCCGTAGCGTTCGAGGCGGTGGCGGACGTGGAAGTTCTGCTCGAAGTGGTGGCGCAGGGGGAAGTAGAGGAAGGGTCGCTTCTGCGCCGTCAGCTCCATCGAGGTCGTCAGGCCGCCCTGCACCACCGCGAGGTCGCACGCGGCGAGGTGCCTGTAGAGGTTGTGGACGTAGGGGACGATCTCAAGGCCCGCGTGTGAGGGGAGAGACGCGGGGTCGATGCGGGGGCCCGCCACGACGATCATCCGCAGCTCCGGGACGCGCTCCTTGGCCTGCGGGAAGGCCGCGATGACCCGTCGCAGCAGATCCGCCCCGACGCCCGAGCCCCCGACGGTGACGATGCAGACGCGCTCGTCGTCCCCGTAGCCGAGCTCGCCGCGGAGCCTCGTGCGGTCGCCGAGGTCGGCGGGATCGAAGCCGGTGACGTAGCCCGTGAAGTCGAAGTGGCGCTCGGTCCAGTCGCGGATCAGCGGCAGCTGCGGCCCGAGGCGCTCGGGGACGATGTCCTGCGGGTTGCCCACGAACAGGGCCAGGTCGCGGACCTCGGGATGGTGGGCGACGTGGTCGACCATGTCGGCGTTGTAGTCCGCGGTCAGGAACCGCTCGCGCTCGTCCGCCTCCTCCATCGGCAGAAAGCCCACGAAGTCGGTCAGCCACGCGAACGGGACGCGCTTCTCACGCGGGTTCTCGTGCAGGTAGTAGTCGAGCTCCCACGCCTCGTCCCCGATCCAGAGGTCATAGCGTTCCTCGCGCACCACGTCGTGGAAGAGCATGAAGTTCGCCGCGAGGATCTCGTCCATGCGGCGCAGCGCGTGGAAGCAGTGCAGGTCGTGCTCGGCGGACTCCGACTCGATGTGACGCGACTCGTTGGCCAGGTGCGCGCTCGCAGGGTGGATGCGCTCGCCCTCGGCCGCGAGCACCCGGGTGACGGGGTCCTGGGCGAGCCAGTCGATCTGCAGGTCGGGGTGCAGCGCGCGCAGCTCGCGGGCGATCGCCACGTCGCGCTGGGCGTGCCCGAGTCCGATCGGGGAGGAGATGAACAGGGCGCGGGGACGCCCGTCGGGCCGGTACACGGTGGGGTCCCGTGGCGTGCGCGGTCGCCCGAAGGCCCCCTCGGAGAAGTCCCGCAGGGCCAGGTTGACCTGGACGGGCTTGCGGGCGTGGGGAAAGTGTCCGCCCCCCTTCACCACCTCCAGCGCCCCGCCGGACAGACGCGCGAGCGCCCGGCCGTCACGGGGCGGGGTGATCTTGTCGCGGTCGCCGTGGAC
>DASZFE010000199.1:0-2969 GCA_035940155.1 Solirubrobacteraceae bacterium
GCTCGTTGAACTCCGCCTCCCCGGTGATCTGACGCAGCGGGCGCACCTGGACGGCCTCCTGCTCCATGTCCATCAGGAAGTACGTCAGGCCCTTGTGCTTCGCCGCCTCCCCGTCCGTGCGCGCCACCAGCATGCACCACTTCGAGTACTGCGCCCCGCTCGTCCAGACCTTCTGGCCCGTCACGAGCCACTCCGAGCCCTCCCTCACCGCGCGCGTCTTCAGCGACGCGAGGTCCGAGCCCGCCTCCGGCTCGGAGAACCCCTGGCACCAGATCTCCTCCGCGGAGAGGATCGGCGCGAGGAAGCGCTCCTTCTGCTCGTCCGTCCCCCACACCATCAGCGTCGGTCCCCCCAGGAGCAGCCCGAGCGTATTCGCCGGCAACGGCACACGAGCCCGGCCGATCTCCTCGAAGTAGATCGCCGACTCCGTCAGCGTCGCGCCGCGCCCCCCGTACTCGACGGGCCAGTGCGGCGCGGCCCAGCCCGCGTCGTAGAGGCGTCGCTGCCAGCCGCGCCGCCAAGCGTACTCGGCGTCTTCCCCGCCCTCCGTCGGCTCGGGGTCGGGCGGATTGGCCTCGAGCCACCCCCGGAGCTCGTCGCGGAAGGCCCTCTCGCGCTCGCTGAAGGTCAGGTCCATGGGCGCATTCTCCCTATTCCCGCCGCCCCGCGCGTCCCCGCCCTCGACCCCTGCCTGAGCCTCTCTAGGCCTCCGGGCCACTCGGGTCGATCCCCGCCAAGGCGAGGGCACCCCTCAGCGCGTGGGCGCTCGCCTCCCAGATCCCGTCCTCGGGCGCCAGCGGCCCCGACGCCTCGCCGATCAGATCCGCGAGGGAGACCGCGTAGCGGATCAGCAGGGCCGGCTCGAGCTGTGCGGCCGCCCGGGCCGCCACGCCCGAGAACCACTCCACGTGGCTCGCCAGCGCCCTCACGCTCTCATCGGCCCCGTTCTCGCTCACGACTCCCTCCGCCTCGGACCCGCCGGAGCCACCGCCCTCGGCCCCGCCGGCGCGAACCCCACGCTGAACGCCCTCCGCCCGCGAGCTCGCGAGCCTCGCGGCGAGCAAGATCGTGCCGAGCTCGAGCGCGCCCCCGCGGATGGCGCGATCGTCGAGCACGACCCTCCGCTCCCGCTCCACCCGAGCGAGGAGGAAGGTCACGAGGGCCTCCCCGAGCGCCTCGGCCTCCTCGGGCTCGGGCTCGAGCTCCCCGAGGGAGAGCGAGCCGCGGCGGACGTCTGCGACGAGGTCCGCCACGAGGATCGTCCCCCCGTGCCGGGCACGCATCGGACCGTTCTTCACGTCGACCCCCGCGATGTTGATCGCCGTGGCGGGAGAGGCCGGCGGAAGCTCGATCCAGGCCGACTCCTCCGAGGACTCCCGGAGGCTCACCTGAAATCCGCGGGAGCCCATCAGGGCGCCCGCGGCCCGGGCGAGGGCGGTGCGGCGGAACTCCTCGAGCGAGCGCGGCCGCCCTGTCTCAAGGCCCGCGGCCCCGATCACCGCCTCGCGCCCGTCCCCCTCGTGTCCGCGCCCCGATTCGCCCGCGCGGGTGCCCTCGTTCACCCATTCGCGGAGCACGTCGGTCTCGAAGCGGACGTGGACGTAGGGGATCCGCCACGCGACCTCCTCGACCCCGGGCTGTGACCCGAGCCACTCAGTGACGGCCTCGCCGGCGAGGACCGATGTCTTCCCGTTCTCCTCCACCGCCCGCACGCGGATCGTCCCGGGGCCCAGGGGCGAATTCGTCGCGATGCTCGTCTGGAAAGACCCCGTCGTGTAGCCCGAGAGGAGCTCCAGCAGCCGGCGCTGGATCGGACCCCTCCCGTCGTATCGCTCACTCGTCCCGGCCATCCGAGGATCAGGTCAGATCAGGTCAGAGTGGGCCGGATCAGGGTACGAACCGATCTGGTCCCCTGAAGACATAGGAGGTCTCCCTGATCGAGGGGAGCGCGAGGAGGACCATCAGGAACCTGTCGATCCCGATCCCGAAGCCCCCGTGCGGAGGGCATCCATATCGGAACATGTCAAGGAAGTATTTCTCCAGGTATCCCCCCAGCGCGTCCTCGTCCTCGCCGATCGATTTGCGGATCTGGCTCAGGAGGCGCTCGTATTTGTGCTCCCGCTGGCTCCCCGAGGTGATCTCCACGCCGCGCCAGACCATGTCGAAGCTCCTCGTGATCTCCTCCTCCGCCTCCCCGCCCTCCTCGAGCATCGTGTAGAAGGGACGTTCGGAGGCCGGGAAGTCGGTCAGGAAGACGAAGTCGTGGCCGTAATTTTCATGAACGTACTTCGAGAGCGCCCGCTCGGAGATCGAATCGGGTCGGGCCTCGCCCAGCCGCTCGGCCTGCTCGCTGAGCATCTCCATCGCCGCCGCCACCGGGATCCGCGGGATCGACTCGGAGAACCCCTCGATCGTCAGGCCGAAGTGACGCTCGATCTCCGCCCCGTGCACCTCGCCGATCACCGTGAGCGCGTGTTTCACGAGCTCTTCCTCCAGGGTCATCAGCTCTTCTGGCGAATCCAGCCAGGACATCTCGATGTGCAGGACCGTGAACTCCGTCGCGTGCCTGCTCGTCACGCTGTTCTCCGCCCGGAAGACCGGCCCGATCTCGAAGACCCGGTCGAACCCCGCGGCCATCGCGAGCTGGGCGTAGAACTGGACCGACTGGACCAGGCAGGCCGACTCGCCGAAGTAGGGCACCTCGAACACCGCCGCTCCCGACTCGCTCCCACCCGCGGTGATCCGCGGGCTGCGAATGCTCATGAAGCGGCGCGAGAGGAGGAACTCGTGGATCGCCCGGTCGAGCGTCGCCTGGACGTCGCAGATCAAAAACCGCTGGGGGTCGCGCAGGTCGAGGTGCCGGTAGTCCAGACGGGTGTTGATCGTGCTCTTCTTGTCCAGCGGCAGCGGCGAGCTCGCCGGGGCGATCACCTCGAGCTCCTCGACCGCGAGGCTCACCTCCTCGTCGC
>DASZFE010000200.1:0-1807 GCA_035940155.1 Solirubrobacteraceae bacterium
GAGGAGAAGCAGCACGCGTACTCATGTGACGTCGTGTACGGCACGAACTCCGAGTTCGGCTTTGACTACCTGCGCGACAACATGGCCAAGGACCTCTCCGAAAAGGTCCAGCGCGGCCATCAGTTCGCGATCGTCGACGAGGTCGACAACATCCTCATCGACGAGGCGCGCACGCCGCTGATCATCTCGGGCGCTCCCGAACAGGCGGCGGACCTTTACGTGAAATTCGCCCGTCTCGCGCCGCGGCTGACGGCGGGGAAGGTGCCCGAGGGGATGGACCCGCGGACGAAGAAAGAATTCATCGCGGACTTCGACTACGAGATCGACGAGAAGCACAAGAGCGCCTCGATCACCGAGCAGGGCGTCGCGAAGGCCGAGCGCTTCCTCGGCGTCGACCACCTCTACCGCGCGGAGAACGGGCACCTCGTCAACCACCTCCTGCAGGCCCTGCGGGCGGAGTCGCTTTACAAGCGCGACGTCGACTACGCCGTGATCGACGGCGAGGTGAAGATCATCGACGAGTTCACCGGGCGGATACTCGACGGGCGGCGCTGGTCTGAGGGGCTGCACCAGGCCGTCGAGGCGAAGGAGGGCGTGAGCATCAAGGAGGAGAACCAGACGCTCGCGACGATCACCTACCAGAACTACTTCCGTCTCTACGAGAAGCTCTCCGGGATGACCGGGACGGCGCTGACGGAGGCGACGGAGTTCATGAAGATCTACAAACTCCCCGTCGTGCAGATCCCGACGAACCGGGAGATGGTCCGCGAGGATCGCAACGATCAGGTCTACAAGACCAAGCAGGGCAAGTGGAACGCGGTGATCAAGGAGATCGAGGCGCGCCACGAAAACGGCCAGCCGGTCCTCGTGGGGACGATCTCCGTGGAGGTCTCAGAGCTCCTGGGCGAGCAGCTCAAGCGCAAGGGGATCAAGCACACGGTCCTGAACGCCAAGCCCGAGCACGCCGCGCGCGAGGCCGAGATCGTCGCCGAGGCCGGTCAGCCGGGGGCGGTGACGATCGCGACGAACATGGCCGGGCGCGGCGTGGACATCAAGCTCGGCGGGAACGCCGAGCACCTCGTGCGCCTGGAGCTCGCCCGCGAGGGGCTCGCGCCGGAGGAGGAGGGCTACGAGGAGCGCCTCACGGAGCTCCTCCCGGAGGTCGAGGCGCGCGTGGAGGCGAGCCGCGAACAGGTCCTCGCGGCGGGCGGGCTGTTCATCTGCGGGACCGAGCGCCACGAGTCCAGGCGGATCGACAACCAGCTCCGTGGCCGTTCGGGTCGCCAGGGCGACCCGGGCGAATCGCGCTTCTTCCTCTCCGCCGAAGACGACCTCGTGCGGCTGTTCGCGGGGGACCGGATCTACAAGATCCTCGACCGCCTCGGCGGGGTCGCGGAGGACGGCTCGGAGGAACCGATCGAGGCGGGGATGCTCTCCAAGCAGATCGAGAAGGCCCAGCAGAAGGTCGAGGAACAGAACTTCCTGATCCGCAAGCGCGTCCTGGAGTACGACGACGTGATGAATGAGCAGCGCCGGATCATCTATGCCTACCGCGATCGCCTGCTCGAGGGTGCCCCGATCGGCGAGGAGGCGCGCGAACAGGTGGCGAGCGTGATCGAGCGGACGATCGACACGTACACCCCGGGGGACTACATGGAGGACTGGGATCTCGGCGGGCTGACCACGGCCCTGCGGCAGTTCCTGCCGATGGATCTCGGCCTCGAGGACCTCGACCCCGAGAGCACCAACCGCGAGAGCCTCCTGGAACGGGTCACCGAGGCCGCGCGCGCGCGCTACGAGGAGCGCG
>DASZFE010000201.1:0-7610 GCA_035940155.1 Solirubrobacteraceae bacterium
GGCGGCTGCTCGCCCGGCCGCGCACGCCGCCGCTCACGCCGGCGCAGGCCGAGACCCTCGCCATCATCGCCTACCTGCAGCCGGTCTCCCGCCCCGAGATCGCCCGCATCCGTGGCGTCAACGCCGAGTCGGCGGCGGCGACGCTGCTCGAGCGGGGGCTGATCGAGGAGGCGGGGCGCTCGCAGTTCGGCGCGATCCTCTACCGCACGACGACGGAGTTCCTGAAGCTCTTCGGCCTGGCCTCCCTGAAGGAGCTCCCGGAGGTGGCCCAGTGGGACCCGACGCCCGAGGAGCAGGCGCAGCTGCGCGAGCGGCTCCTGCGCGCAGGCGAGGCGCGCGCGGAGGGCGGGCCGTCGCCGGGGTAGGTCTCAGGCGACCGAAGCCGGTAGACGCTCGCCTGTCGCTCGCATCCCCGGTTCGGCCAGCGCGGCGAGCTGGCCGCAGGCGGCGTGGATGTCGCGCCCGCGGGTGAGGCGGACGGTGACGGGGAGGCCGCGGGCGGCGAGGACGGAGCGGAAGTTCTCGATGGACTCGCGGGAGGAGCCCTGGAAGACCCGCTCGCCGGGGGCCTCGGAGGGGTTGTAGGGGATCAGATTTATCTTAAAAATTTGCGCGTTCGTCCCCGCCCGGGAGGACTCCCTCGAGAGGAGGTCCGCGAGGGCGAGAGCCTGCTCGTGGCGGTCGTTGACGCGGGCGAGCATGACGTACTCGACGAAGACGCGCCGGCGCTTGCGCTCGTAGAAGGCGCGGGCGGCCTGGAGGACGTCGGCGAGGGGATAGCGGTCGTTGATCGGCATGAGCTCCGAGCGCAGGGCGTCCTCGGGGGCGTGGAGGGAGAGGGCGAGGCGCACCGGGAGGTCGGTGTGGGCGAGGCGTTCGATCCCGGGGATCCACCCGACGGTGGAGATGGTGGTGTGGCGGTGGGTGATCCCGATGTCCGGGAGGCGCTCGCAGGCGGCGAGGACGGCGTCGAGGTTGAGCATGGGCTCGCCCATGCCCATGAAGACGCAATTGGTCAGCGGGACGCTCTCAAGGCGCCTGAAGTGCAGGGCCTGGTCGAGGATCTCCGAGGCGGTGAGGTTGCGCGCGAAGCGCATCCGGCCGGTGGCGCAGAAGGAGCAGGTGAGGGGGCAGCCGGACTGGGAGGAGAGGCAGACCGAGCGCCGCCGGCCTGTGCCCTTGGGGGTATCGCGGTAGCGCATCAGCACGGCCTCCAGGGACCGCCCGTCGGCGGTCCGGAAGAGGGCCTTGACGGTCCCGTCGCGGGAGTGGGCCTCCTCCAGGGTCTCCAGGGAGGAGAGGGGGATCTCCCGCGCGAGGGTCTCGCGCAGCTCGGCGGGGAGGTCGGTCATCTCCGCCCAGCTCCCGGCGCCCCGCGAGGCCCACCGCCAGACCTGGCGCGCGCGGAAGGGGGGCTGACCGTGGGCGGTGAGGGTGCGCTCGAGGAGCTCGAGGTCCATGGTGTTAATCCTCGCAGCTGGGCGCCCCCGACCCCTGGATCGAGGTCTATCCTGGCGGGATCCGATGCGCCTGGCCAAGTACCTCGCTCACGCCGGTGTGGCCTCGCGGCGGGCCGCGGAGGCGATCGTCTCCGAGGGGCGCGTGAGCGTCGACGGGGAGACCGTGCGCGACCCCGCGCGGGACGTGGGGCGCGCGAGCCGGGTCCTCGTGGACGGGCGCGCGGTGGAGGGTCCGGAGGAGCGGGTGGTCTACGCGGTGCACAAGCCCGTGGGGGTGCTCTCCACGGCGAGCGACCCCCACGGCCGCCCGACGGTCCTCTCGCTGGTCCCGGTGCAGCGGCGGCTGTACCCGGTGGGGCGCCTGGACGCGGACAGCAGCGGGCTGATCCTGCTGACGAACGACGGGGGGCTCGCGCACCGCCTGACGCACCCGCGCTACGAGGTCCCGAAGACCTACCGGGTGCGGCTCGCGGGGGGGCCGGTCTCCGAGCGGGCGCTCGTGGCGCTGCGGGCGGGCGTGGAGCTGGAGGACGGCCCGAGTGGCCCGGCGGAGGTGAGGCGCGTGCGGGAGGGGGAGCTGGAGGTGACGATCCGCGAAGGGCGCAACCGCCAGGTGCGGCGGATGTGCGAGGCGGTCGGGTACCGGGTGCTCGGGCTGCGGCGGGTGCGCTTCGGCTCGCTCGCCCTGGGCGCCCTCGCACCGGGCTCGCATCGGCGTCTGAGCGAGGCCGAGATCCGCGACCTGCGGGAGTCCGGGGAGGGCCCGCGGCCGGGCGGGGAGCATCGCCCTCCACCCGGAGGGGCTCCTGCGGGTCGCGAGGCTCCGAGCGCGGATGGCAGCGGTCTCTCCGCGCGCGCCCGGCTCTGACAGAATCGCCCGCGATGCCCGAGCCGCCGACGAGACTCCACGCCCTGCGGGGCGCGATCAGCGTGAACCGCAACGACGCCCAGGACATCCTGGAGGCGACGAGCGAGCTGATGAGGGCGATCATGGAGCGCAACGCGCTCGCGCCGGAGAACGTGGTGAGCTGCATCTTCACCGCGACGAACGACCTGAACGCGGAGTTCCCCGCGGTCGCCGCGCGGGCGCTGGGCTTCGAGCGGGTGCCGCTGCTGTGCGCGCGGGAGATCCCCGTGCCCCGCGCGCTCCCGCGCGTGATCCGGGTCCTGATCCACTACTACGCGCAGGAGGAGCACGAGCCAAGGCACGTCTACCTCGGTGAGGCGGCGGCCCTGCGCGCGGATCTACAATCGGCTCAGTAGCGGCCCGTGGAACTCAAGGATGGGGGCGCCCCACGCCGATGTGGTGTTGATGCACGTGAAGCTCCTTAGGGCGTCAAGGCCCGCTCCGTGGAGGCCCGCCCCGTCGGGGCTCATCCTCTCGACCGTGCTCCTCGCGGCGTTCTTCGCCGTGCTCGGGGCGGCATTCGCGGGCTCCGCGAGCTCGGCGGTGCCGCGGGGGCCGAAGGGGGTCGTGCCCGCGCACGTCCCCGTTGGCGCCGGGGCCGCTGCCGGTGCCGGTGTCGGCGCGGGCGCCGTGGGCCGGTCGCCCCTCACCCCGCTCGCGACTCCGCGCCGCCCCCTCCTGCACCCGCGCAAGGCGCTGGAAGCGACACCGACGCCGACGCTGATCTACCAGGGCGGCCCGGTGATGCACTCCACGCGGGTCTACACGATCTTCTGGCAGCCCGAAGGGGCGCCCAAAGGCGTGGAACTCTTCTCGAAAGCACCGGTCACCTACCAGAAAGCCGTGAACACCTTCTTCGCGGACCTCGCGGAAGAAAGCGGGAAGTTCGGCAACACCTACTCGGTGGCGACGCAGTACTACGACTTGTCGGGTCCCGGGGACGCCCACAACCCGGTCTCCTACGCGACGACCTTCCCCGAAGGGGACACCGCGGAAGTGACGGACGAACTGCCGGCGGCGTCTTTGGGCACAAAAACCTGCGAAGACAGGCAGCCCGAAGAAGGGGGGAAATCAAAACTGCTTCCCGTATGCCTGTCCGAGGTGCAGATCGAGGAAGAGATCGCGAAAGTCGTCAAAGTACGCGGCTGGACTACGGGGCCGAGCAGCATCTTCTTCCTCTACACCCCTCCAGAGGTCGGCGGGTGCTTCAAAACGGGAGAAGCCTCCCTGGCCAAAGGACAGTGCAGCTACAGCTACTACTGCGCCTACCACGACTACATCCCGGTGGGGAGCGAATCCGAAGAGATCATCTTCGCGGACATGCCCTACGGGGCGACGCCTACCTGCGACAACAAGGCACGGCCCGAAGGCAGCGACGCGGGCCCTGCGATCGACGCGGGCAGCCACGAGCACATCGAGGCGATCACCGACCCGCAGGGGGGCACCGGTTGGATCGACAGTGTCGGGAGTGAATTAACAAACACTGACTTTCTCATGGAGATCGGCGATCTCTGCGTGCTCGAAGAACCGAAACTTACCTACGGCCTGCCGCTCGAAGGGAGCCCGAAACTCGGCGAACCAGGAGCCTTCAACCAGCAGATCGCCAAAGGCCGGTATCTCCTCCAGCAGGAGTGGAGCGACGCGGCGACCAAGACAAACGGAGGCTGCGAGCAGCGGCTCCTCCCGGCGTCCTTCGCCCTGCCCACGAGCCCCCAGTCGGGCCAGGAATTGAGCTTCGACGCCTCCGCCTCGGGCACCGTCGAATACCCGGTGACGAAATGGACCTGGGACTTCGGCGACGGGACGGTCGGGGAAGGCGCGAAAGTCGCCCACACCTACGCGGGCGCCGGCGAATACACGGTAACGTTGACCGTGACGGACGCGAACCTCGACTCGAACACCTCGGCCCAGAAAATCTCCGTCGCCTCGCCCGGATCTGAAGAAGGCGTGGGCGGAGGTCCCGGTCCGGGCGGCGGAGGCCCCGGCGGCGGGCCGGGCGGTGGGATCGGCACGGGTCACGGCGGCGGGACCGGGACGCCCACCCTCACGACCCCCGGGATCGCCGGTGGACCTGGGGTGAGCTTCGCAAGCCTGAGCAACCTCCAGGTTGCCGCCACGCTCGGCCTTCCCCTCAACGGGACGCCCTTCAGGGGCCTCGGGACGATCACCCTCGGCCACGCCTCCTGTCCGCCCGCGTGCTGGCTGAGCGTGAGCCTCGAATTCACCAAGCGCGGTCGGCGGCATGGGCATCGGACGGCGCGAAAGCTCAACGTGGGCGCCGCGCGGATCTCAATCGCCTCGGGCTCGGCGCGACCGATTGCGATCAAGCTGAACGGAGCCGGGCGGGCGATCCTGCGCCGCAACCACCACATCACGGTCCACCTGAACGTCTCCGTGATCGACTCGGTGGGCAACCAGCGGCAGCTGAGCGGCGCCATCACCCTGACCGCGCCCGCCGCGCACCACAAGCGTCGCCGGCGCTGAAGTCGCGCTGCCCGCTGAGGCGCGGGCCGTGAGGGCGCGCAAGCCGCCACAATACCCCGGTGGCCCTCGAGTTCTCAGAGCGCATCCGGCGCATCCCCGTCTATCCGGCCGCGGGCGGCTACGGCTCCGCGGCGCCCCCGGTGCGCCTGGCGAGCAACGAGTCCCCCTACCCGCCCCTGCCCGCGGTGAGGGCCGCGGTCGAGGGGGCCCTGCAGACGCTGAACCGCTACCCGGACCCGACGAACGGGGAGCTTCGCGCGCGGCTCTCGGAGCGCTACGGCGTGCGGGCCTCGCGGATCGCGATCGGGAACGGCTCCTGCGACATCCTGCTCGCGGCGGGCGAGGCCCTGCTCGAGCCAGGCGCGGAGCTCGTCTACGCGTGGCCGTCCTTCTCGGTCTACCCCCACCTGAGCGCGGCCTCGGGGGCGCGCGCGATCGAGGTCCCGCTCGATGTTCGGGAGCGCCACGACCTGCCCGCGATGCTGGGCGAGATCACCGTCGCCACGCGCCTGGTGCTGGTCTGCAACCCGAACAACCCCACGAGCACCGCGGTGGGGCTGGCGGAGATAGCGGACTTCCTCGCTGACGTCCCGCCGCACGTCTGCGTGATCCTCGACGAGGCCTACTGCGAGTTCAACCTGCTCGAGGACCCCGACGCCTCGATCGCCCTGCTAGCACACCACCCGAACCTCGTGCTCCTGCGGACCTTCTCGAAGGTCCACGGCCTCTGCGGGCTGCGCGTGGGCTTCGCGCTCTGCGGCTCGGATGAGATGCCCCGCGCCCTGGACCAGGTGCGCCAGCCCTTCTTCTGCAACGCCGTCGCGCAGGCCGCGGCGACGGAGGCGCTCGCCCACCAGGACGCCGTCACCGACCGCGTGACCCGGACGATCGCGGAGCGGATCTCCGTCGACGAGCGCCTGCGCGCGCTCGGGCTGCGCGTCGCGGACTCCCAGGCGAACTTCTGCTGGCTGCACCTCGGGGAAGAGAGAGACGAGCGGGAGGTCCTCGCGGGGCTCGCCGAGCGCGGGGTGCTCGTGCGCGGCGGAGGCGCGCTCGGCTGCGAGGGCGCCCTGCGCGTCACCTACGGGACCTCCGAGGAGAACGACCGCTTCATCTCAGCCCTCGAAGAGGTCCTGTGAAATTCGCGTGACATTCGCGTGGCCCGCTCGACGGCGGGGGCGATCTCTGCTACAAACTCCTGAGAGAGACAGATGAGCACGTCCCGCACGAGATCCATCCCCGCGCGCCCGCGCCGTACCGCATCCGCGCCGGCGCCCCTGGCCTGCTCGCTCTCCTTCGTCTTCACCTACGCCTACGCCTGGCGATTTAGCTAGGCGCTTCGGCCTGCCTCCTCCGCGAAGGGGGCCTTCGGCCGCAGAGGGTCCAACCCGGACCGAGCGCCTTGCAAGCGGGCCGCCGGCGCCCATCGCGATCCGACCTAAGATCCCCAGGCGTTTTGAAAGGAGCAGCGAGATGATGATCGTAATGAAGGAGGCCGCGAGCGAGGAGGAGATCGCGGCGGTGATCGGCAAGATCGAGCGCGCGGGCGCGCTCGCGCACCCGATCAAGGGAGCCCGCCTCACCGTGATCGGGGCGATCGGCGACGTCGAGCAGGACGTGAGCCTGGAAAGCATCGGCCTGGAGGGCCTGCCGGGAGTGGACCGGGTGATGCCGATCCTCAAGCCCTACAAGCTCGCCTCGGCGCAGATCCGCCACGGCGAGCGGACGGTCCTTGACATCGAGGGACGCAAGATCGGCGGCGATCACTTCGCCCTGATCGCGGGTCCCTGCACGGTGGAATCGCGCGAGCAGACCCTCCAGACCGCGCGCGTCGTGCGCGACGCCGGGGTCGGGCTGCTGCGGGGCGGGGCCTACAAGCCCCGGACTTCCCCCTACGCCTTCCAGGGCCTCGGCGTGGAGGGGCTGAGGCTGCTCGCGGAGGCCAAGACCGAGACGGGCCTGCCGATCGTGACGGAGCTGATGGACATGCGCGACCTCGACGACGTGCTGGAGGTCGCCGACGTGATCCAGATCGGCGCGCGCAACATGCAGAACTACCCGCTCCTGACCGAGATCGGCCGCTCCGGGCGCCCGGCGTTGCTCAAGCGGGGGCTCTCCTCGACGCTCGACGAGCTCCTGATGGCCGCGGAGTACATCCTCAAGGAGGGCAACCCCAGCGTGATGCTCTGCGAGCGGGGAATCCGGACCTTCGAGACCGACCACCGCCGCACGACCCTCGACGTCATGGCCGTCCCGATCCTCAAGGAGCTCTCGCACCTGCCCGTGATCGTCGACCCGAGCCACGCGGCGGGGCGGCGCGAGCTGATCCTCCCGCTCTCCCTCGCGGCCGCGGCCGCCGGTGCGGACGGCATCATCGTCGAGGTGCACCCGAACCCCGACGAGGCCGTCTGCGACGGGCCCCAGGCGCTGTTGACCGAGACCTTCGCGCAGTACGTCGCGGCCGTCGAGCGCGCCGCGGAGCTCGCCGGGAAGGCCCTCAGCGTCGCGTGAGGGTCGCGGTCCTCGGGGTCGGCCTGATCGGCGGCTCGATCGGCCTCGCCGCCCGCGCGCGGGCCGGCGCGCACGTCTGTGGCTTCGACCCCGACCCGCAGGTCGCGCGGGCCGCCCTGGAGCTCGGCGCGATCGACGAGAGCGTGCCCGATCTCGCCGCGGCGCTCGCGGGCGCGCAGGTCGTCTTCGCCGCGGCGCCCGTCGGAGCGCTCGCGGACGTCGTCGCGCAGGCGCTCGCGCAGGCGGGC
>DASZFE010000202.1:0-3565 GCA_035940155.1 Solirubrobacteraceae bacterium
ATTATAATGATACGAACTGCGCAAGGACTCCCTGAGCGCGCAGCGCATCAAAACGATAGGCTCCCCACATGCGAATCGAGGGCTCCTCAGCCATCGTCGTCGGCGGGGCCTCCGGACTGGGCGAGGCAACCGTCCGCGCGCTCCACGGCAAGGGCGCAGTGGTCACGATCGCCGACGTCAACGTCGAGAAGGGCCAGGCGCTCGCTGGCGAGCTCGGGCTTGAGTTCCTCCCCTGCGACGTCCGCGAGGAGGAGCACGTCCAGGCCGCCGTCGAACGGGCCGCCACGGCCGAGGGCGGGCTGCGGATCGCGGTCTGCTGCGCCGGGACCGGCTGGGCGCAGAAGGTCGCGGGCTCCAAGGGACCCCACCCGCTGCTTCCCTTCCAGACCATCATCGAGATCAACCTGATCGGCACCTTCAACGTCCTCCGCCACGCCGCGAGCGCCATGATCGCCGCCGAGCCGCTGGAGGGCGGAGAACGGGGCGTCTGCATCAACACCGCCTCCATCGCCGCCTTCGACGGACAGGTCGGCCAGATCGCCTACTCCGCCTCCAAGGGCGGCGTCGTCGGCATGACCCTCCCCGCCGCCCGAGACCTCGCCCAGAAGGGCATCCGCGTCTGCACGATCGCCCCCGGCCTCTTCGACACCCCGCTTCTGGGCGCCCTTCCGGAGGAGGCCCGTGAGAAGCTCGGCGCCGGCGTCCCCTTCCCCCCGCGCCTCGGCCGCCCCGACGAGTACGCCCACCTTGCCTGCCACATCGTCGAGAACCAGATGCTCAACGGCGAGGTCATCCGGCTCGACGGAGCGCTGCGGATGCCGCCGCGCTGAGGGCCCTTCCGAGACGACCGCGTCCGCCACAGCCAAAAGGCGGGACGCCAGCCTCAGACCCATTCGAGCGTTGCATCCCAAGCGACGTTTAGCCTCGCCTGCGATCATGCAAACCGTGAGCAGACAGGCCCACGTAACGCTCAGCGGCGACATCGCCGGGGAGTACCTCGTCGAGGACAAGCGCCCGGACGGGCGCCTCGTGCTCGTACCCAACCCCGATTCCGATTTGTCAGCTGACGCGATCCTCGCCCGCCACAACGCACGCCCGGCCACCGCCGAGGAGTTCGCCGCGTTCGAGGAGAAGCACGGGCCTTTTCTGCCACCCGACGGCGAGGGGTAGCACTTGTCGTGAGTTCGGCCTCCGGGCGGGGCTCCGGTCGTCTTCGATGAGCGCGCGTTCAGCGACGACGTAAAGCGCGCGAGTCGGTCGGCGGCCGACATCGCCATCGCGGCGCGGCGCCACTACGAGAAGGACGGCGTGCCGACCGCGCGACTGAGACCCTGCGAAGACTCGGGTGAAGATGGAACCAGTCTCCCGAGATGCCTCAAGGTCTACCTTCCCGAACCGATGGGCCGGTTTGGGATGGTGCTCCAGTTGACCGTCGGTCCCGCTGGCCTGCGACTCAGCTATCTCGCATTCGGCGTGCGCCACCATCCACGCAGCTCACACGCCCCCACCGTCTACCAGCTCGCCCACAGTCGCCTGCACCCCCGGGGGGGCCCGCCGCGACCCTCCCTGAGATCGCCGCGGGCCGCCCCGGCGCTCAGCTCAACCGTTCCACGAGCATCGCCATCCCCATCCCTCCGGCGACGCACATGGACTCGATCCCGTAGGTCTCATCGCGGGTCTGCAGGTCGTTGATGAGGGTGGTCATGATCCGGGCGCCGGTCATCCCGAAGGGGTGGCCGAGGGCGATCGCGCCGCCGAAGGGGTTGAGCTTCTCGGCGTCGATCCCGAGCTCGTCCATGCAGGGGACGATCTGCGCGGCGAAGGCCTCGTTGATCTCCACGACGTCGACGTCCGCGATCGTGCGGCCGGTGTTCTTCAGGAGCTGCTGGATCGCGGGGATCGGGCCGAGGCCCATGACCTCCGGGCGGATCGCCACGACGGTCGAGGCGAGGATCTTCACCTTCGGGGTCAGGCCGAGCTCCTTCGCGCGCTGCTCGGACATGATCAGCAGGGCCGCCGCGCCGTCGTTGAGCGGACAGGCGTTCCCGGCCGTCACCGTCCCATCGGGCCTGAAGGCGGGCTTCAGTTCGGAGAGCTTCTCGAGGGTCGTCCCGGGCCGCGGGCCGTCGTCCTTGGTGACGACCGTCTCGGGGACATCGATCTCGTTGCCTTCCTTGTCCGTGTCCTTGTGCGCGGGGACCGTCACGGGGACGATTTCCGAGTCGAAGTGCCCCGATTCCTGCGAGGCGACCGCGCGGGTCTGGGAGACCACGGCCCATTCGTCCTGGGCCTGACGGCTCACGCCCCGCTCCTCGGCGACGTTCTCCGCGGTCAGGCCCATCGGGATGTAGACGTTGCAGATCGAGCCCTCCGAGCCGTCGAGGAGGTGGTTGAACTCGAACTGCGCCCCTCCCCCCGCGCGCGAGACGGCCTCGACGCCGGCCGCGATGTACGTGTCGCCCTCGCCCGCCCTGATCGCGTGGAAGGCCATCCGGGCGGTCTGCAGTGAGGAGGCGCAGAAGCGGTTCACGGTCGTCCCCGGGACGTGGTAATCGATCCCGGCGAGCAGCGAGGCGTTGCGGCCGATGTTGTAGCCCTGCTCGCCCTCGCAGAAGCCGCAGCCCATCATCACGTCGACGATCGACTCCGAGGGGACCTGCGGGTTGCGCTCCATCAGCGCCCGCAGCGGGATCGCCGCGAGGTCGTCCGCGCGGACGGTCTTCAGCGAACCCTTCACCGCGCGCCCGATGGGCGTGCGTACGGCGTCGACGATCACGGCGTCTGGCATCTGTCTATCTCCTTTTGGACCGGCTCGGGGGTTCGGGAATCCTACGGTATCCCTAGAGGTCCAGGCGGCTCACGCCGAGCTCGTCGAAGCCGACGTGGTGGGCGAGCTCGTGGCGGACGGTTCGGGTGACCTGCTCGCGCAGGAGCTCCGGATCACTCCCGTAGTCCCGGCGGATCGTGTCGCGGAAGATCACGATCCGGTCGTGGGTGTCGTCGCGGCGGGACTGGCCTCCCTGGTAGAGGCCGTAGGCGCCGCGCTGCGCTCCTTCGTCGGAGATCACGACCGCGACGTGGCGCAGGGCGTTGCGCAGGAGGTCCGGGAGGTCGTCGAGGGCGTCGCGGACGAGCTCTTCGAAGTCCTCGTCGTCGTGGGGGTCGAGCTCCATGAACTCCCCTTCGCTCGGGTCCGCTGCGAGCCCTTCGCGCGCGAGGCGCTCCGCGCGCATCACGAGCCGGTCGAACTCGGCCTCGGATTCCGGGTCCCGCCACCCCGCCATGCGTACCGCGAGGAAGGCCCCGCAGCCCAGGAGGACCGCGACGATGATCGTCGCCAGGGCGACCTCCTCGATCGCCTTCACCGCGCCGATCGGGCTGAAGCCCTCGCCGAGGACCACCACCACGAGCCCGATCGAGAGCGCGATCGCCGCGGCGACCCCGACACGCCGAACGTGGCCGAAGGCGCTGCGCGACCTCGACGCTCGCACGGCCCGGCCCTACCTCAGCGTACGGGCGATCACGAGCCGCTGGATCTCGTTCGTGCCCTCGTAGATCTGGGTTA
>DASZFE010000203.1:0-2613 GCA_035940155.1 Solirubrobacteraceae bacterium
TCCGCCGCGTCGGCTGAGGACGGGCACGCACGGCCCACCGGCTCGTTCGCCCGCGCCTACGAGTTAGCCCACCGGCGCCTGTACGGCTGTCCTGATCGCCGCTGCCCGCGCTCCTTGCCTCCGGACGCGGGACACGGAGGCCCCGCGGGTGGCGGCCCGGTCGATCGCGTGAAGCATCCCAAGCGCCTCGTAGGGTGCACCGCATGGACCGAGTTCGAGACTCTTCGGGACCCGGGGATGACCTGGCATCATGAATGCCGTGGCGGCCCGGGAGCACGTGACCCTCAGTGGCGACCGCGCCGGGGAGTACCTCATCCAGGAGGAGCGTCCCGACGGGGCGCTCCTGCTCGTCCCCGACACGAGCGCCGCCGCGATCCGCGCGCGCCACGGTTTGACCCCCGCGACCCTCGCGGAGTTCGAAGAGGAGCACGGCCCCGTCCAGGGCCCCGACGGCGAGGGGTAGGCCATGCCCCCTCATAGGGCCCGGCGCGTCCGGGTCCTCTTTGACGAGCCGCCCTCGTCGAGGACCTCCGACGCGCCGGTCGCACCGCACGCTCCGTAGCCACTGCCCGAGTGGACCCGGGGTGCTGTCGGCGGGGGCTCCCCGGAGGAGCGCGTGTGAGGTACGAACGCGAGATCATCAAGCCCCTCGCCGAGGGGGTGCGGGTGCGTTTTCGCTACCAGCGCGGGTTCGCGCCCTACTACTCGGTGACCATGGAGATCCGCCGGGGCGGAGCGTGGAGGACGGTTCGCTCCTGGGACAACGCTCACGATCGCCACGAGCACCACCTCCACCGGTACACCAAGGCGCGCGCGGCCGTCAGGATCCCGAGCTCCTGGCCCACCCGTCAATTCAGGTCGCCATGACGCACGCGATCGCCGATGCCGCCCGAGGATGGGAGGCTATCCTTCGATCATGGGAACGGTAGACCCACACACCACGGGCGGGGATCCCTCGCTCGACCTCATCACGGCCCTGATCAAAGACCCCGAGCTCGAGGCCCGCTTCCCCGATCGTGCCGCGTTCGTCTCGAGTGACTCCCCGAGCTTCTCCGCGCTCGTCAGCGAGGCCGCGGGGGAGGGGCGCCCCGTCGTGGTGGCCTTCCCCGGCGGGGGCTACATGATCCTGGAAGGCCGGCCCCCCGCCGAGACCCTCGTGGGCGAGTTGCACCTGGTCTGAGGTCCAAAGCCCCGGGGCGCCCACGGTGATCGCGCCCCGATCTGGCTCCCCTCCGAGGTCGTACGCATGACGGTCGATTCGCTCCCCGAGGGGGGGGGTACTTGATCGGCGCCCCGCCGAAGAGTTCCGAACAATTCGGGGCCCGCGGAAATTTCATACCGCCCCACCCTCCCGGCGGCCCCGCCCGGCCCGACCCCCCTCTTCCATTTCCACTGACAAGGGTGTACCCTGCTGTC
The DNA here is from genome assembly GCA_035940155.1 of Solirubrobacteraceae bacterium. Classification (GTDB taxonomy): domain Bacteria; phylum Actinomycetota; class Thermoleophilia; order Solirubrobacterales; family Solirubrobacteraceae; genus Palsa-744. The sequence goes on from DASZFE010000203.1 coordinate 1,417, forward strand.
CGGGGGAGTCTCCCTGGACCCCACGCACGGATGCCGATGACCTATCACCTGTCGCACCTGCGCGCGCTCGAGGCCGAGGCGGTGCACGTGATGCGCGAGGTGGCCGCGGAGTTCGAGCGGCCGGTGTTGCTGTTCAGCGGGGGGAAGGACTCGATCGTGCTGTTGCGGCTGGCGGAGAAGGCGTTTCGCCCGGGGGGGTTCCCGTTCCCGATCGTGCACGTGGACACGGGGCAGAACTTCCCGGAGGTGCTGCGCTTCCGCGACCGCCTGGTGGCGGACCTCGGGGAGCGGCTGATCGTGGCGTCGGTGGAGGAGTCGATCCGCCGGGGGCGCGCGGTCGAGGAGACGGGCCCGCGGGCCTCGCGCAACGCCCTGCAGACGGTGACGCTCCTGGACGCGATCGCCGAGCACGGGTTCGACGCGGCCTTCGGGGGGGCGCGGCGGGATGAGGAGCGGGCGCGGGCGAAGGAGCGGGTCCTGTCCTTCCGGGACGAGTTCGGGCAGTGGGAGCCCCAGCGCCAGCGCCCGGAGGTGTGGGGGCTGTACAACGGGCGGCTGCGCGGGGGGGAGCACGCGCGGGTGTTCCCCATCTCCAACTGGACGGAGTTGGACGTGTGGCAGTACATTGCGGAGGAGGAGCTGGAGGTGCCGTCGATCTATTTCGCCCATGAACGCGAGGTGTTCGCCCGGGACGGGATGCTCTACGCGGTGGGCCCCCACGTGGAGCTGACCCCCGGGGAGGAGCCGTTCAGGGCCACGGTGCGCTACCGGACGGTGGGGGACATGACGTGCACGGGGGCGGTGGAGTCGGGCGCGAGGACCCTCGAGGGGGTGGTCCGGGAGATCGCGGCGACGCGGATCACGGAGCGGGGGCAGACGCGGGGGGACGACCGGGTGACGGAGGCGGCGATGGAGGACCGGAAGCGGCGGGGGTACTTCTAGATGTCCGCCCCCCCAACCACCAATCTTCAAAATGGCCGCCTCCCGGCGGCCCGCGCGACCGACGAGGTCTTCAGGGAGCTCTCCGAGAGGCCCTCGGAGCTTCTTCGCTTCGCGACGGCGGGCTCGGTGGACGACGGCAAGAGCACGCTGATCGGGCGCCTGCTCTATGACTCCAAGCAGATCTTCGCGGACCAGCTGGAGCACGTGGAGGAGACGAGCAAGCGGATGGGGCACGACTTCCTCGACCTCTCCCTC
>DASZFE010000204.1:0-6129 GCA_035940155.1 Solirubrobacteraceae bacterium
GTGCGAGCCACGGTCGTGGTCGTCCTGGTAGGCCTTCACGATCTCGGCGAACTCGGGACGCCCGATTTCGACGCCCTGCTCGACCAGCACGCGGCCGCGCTTGGTCGCGATCTCCCGCGCGGCGAAGCGCCCCACGAGGTCGTCGTTGGGGTCCCCCCCGTCCTTGAAGACCGCCATCTCGATGAACTCCTCCGTGCCGCAGTCCGGCTCGCGGATGATCACGTCCTGGGCGACGTCCACCAGGCGGCGTGTCAGATAGCCGGAGTCCGCGGTGCGCAGGGCGGTGTCGGCGAGCCCCTTGCGCGCCCCGTGGGTGGAGATGAAGTACTCCAGCACCGACAGGCCCTCCATGAAGTTGGCCTTGATCGGACGCTCGATGATCTCGCCCTTCGGGTTGGCCATCAGGCCGCGCATCCCCGCGAGCTGGCGGATCTGCTTGAAGGAGCCGCGCGCCCCGGAGTTGGCCATCATGAAGATCGGGTTGAGCGTGTCGAGGTTCGCGATCATCGCGTCCGCCACCTCGTCGGTCGCGGCGTTCCACTTGTCAACGACCGCCTCGTGGCGCTCCTCCTGGGTGATCAGGCCCATGTCGTACTGGTCGGAGATCTCCGCCACCAGATGCTCGTACTTCTGCAGGATCGCCGCCTTCTCCGGGGGGATCACCACGTCGTTCTTGGAGATCGTGATGCCCGCCTGCGTGGAGTACTTGAAGCCGAGGTCCTTGAAGGCGTCGAGCACCAGCGAGATCGTGGTCGCGCCGTAGGTCTGGACGAGCGCATCGACCAGGCGCGTCGTGTCGCGCTTCTTCATCGACTGGTTGACGAACACGTACTTGGAGGCGTCGAACTCGTCCCCCAGCGCCTCTGCCAGCGCGCGCTCGATGCGGTCGTTGTAGACGATCCGCCCGACCGTCGTCAGCACGTGCCCGCCCTCGCGCCCGTAGGGGCGGAACTCGGCGAGGTCGTGCAGCGTCACGACCCCCGCCTCGTAGGAGAGCTCGGCCTCCTGCGCGGTGCGGAAGACGTGCGGGCGCGGCTCGTGGGTCGCGCGGTCGATCCCCGCGAGCTCCTCGGCCTCGGGCCCGTAGGTTAGGTAGTAGGCGCCCAGGATCATGTCCTGCGTGGGCGTCGCCAGCGGCGCCCCGTGGGCCGGGGAGAGGATGTTGTTCGAGGAGAGCATCAGGATTCGCGCCTCCGCCTGCGCCTCCGCGGAGAGCGGCAGGTGCACGGCCATCTGATCGCCGTCGAAGTCCGCGTTGAAGGCGTGGCAGACGAGCGGGTGGACCTGGATCGCCTTGCCCTCGACCAGCAGCGGCTCGAAGGCCTGGATGCCGAGCCGGTGAAGCGTGGGTGCGCGGTTCAGCAGAACGGGGTGCTCGTGGATGACCTCCTCGAGCACATCCCAGACCTCGCCGATCATCGAGTCGACCATCTTCTTCGCGGCCTTGATGTTCTGCGCGGACTTCCGCTCGACCAGCCGCGCCATGATGAACGGCTTGAAGAGCTCAAGGGCCATGATCTTCGGCAGCCCGCACTGGTGCAGCTTCAGGTAGGGGCCCGCGACGATCACCGAGCGACCCGAGTAGTCCACGCGCTTGCCCAGCAGGTTCTGGCGGAAGCGCCCCTGCTTGCCCTTGAGCATGTCGCTCAGGGACTTCAGCGGGCGGTTCCCCGGGCCCGTCACCGGACGTCCGCGGCGGCCGTTGTCGAAGAGCGCGTCCACGGCCTCCTGGAGCATCCGCTTCTCGTTGTTGACGATGATCTCCGGGGCGCCCAGGTCGAGCAGGCGCTTGAGGCGGTTGTTGCGGTTGATCACCCGGCGGTAGAGGTCGTTCAGGTCGGAGGTCGCGAAGCGCCCCCCGTCGAGCTGGACCATCGGACGGAGCTCCGGCGGGATCACCGGGACCGCGTCGAGGACCATCTGCTCAGGCTTGTTCCCCGACTGGATGAAGGCGCTGACGACCTTCAGGCGCTTGACCGCGCGCGCCTGCTTCTGGCCCTTCGCGGTCTTGACCTGGTCCTCGAGTTCGACCCGTTCGGCCTCCAGATCGACCTGCTGGAGCAGGTCGCGGATCGCCTCCGCGCCCATCCCACCGCGGAAGTACTCGCCGAAGCCATAGGAGGAGCCGAAGCGCTCCTTGAGCTCGCGGAAGGTCGTCTCGTCGTGCTCGATCTGCTTCGAGCCCATCGTCTTGAAGAGCTCCCACACGCGCCGCATCCGCTCCGCGGCGTCCTCGATGTAGGCCTCCGTGTCCGCGATGTCCGCCTCGAAGGTCTTCCGGAGCTCTTTTAGGAGCTTCTCGCGCTCCTCCTCGGAGATCTTCGCGAGGTTGATGTCCAGGGCGTCCGCCCAGAGGTGGTCTTCGTCGTCGAAGCCCGTCTGCTTGCCGGTCTGGAGGTACTTCTCCCGGCGCGCGAGGGACTCGCGCAGTTCGAGCACCCGCTCCTCGCGCTCGGCGGCGTAGGAGTCCAGCACCTTGTTCACCTCGACCTCGAGCGTCTCGACGTCCTTCGCGCGCGCCTCCTCGTCTACCCACGTGACGATCGAGGCCGCGAAGTAGAGGACCTTCTCGAGCTCCTTCGGGGCCATGTCGAGCAGGTAGCCGATCCGACTCGGGACGCCCTTGAAGAACCAGATGTGGCTCACCGGGGCCGCGAGGTCGACGTGGCCCATCCGCTCCCGGCGGACCTTCGAGCGCGTGACCTCCACGCCGCAGCGCTCGCAGACGATCCCCTTGTAGCGGACGCGCTTGTACTTGCCGCAGTAGCACTCCCAGTCCTTCGTCGGGCCGAAGATCCGCTCGCAGAAGAGGCCGTCCTTCTCGGGCTTCAGGGTCCGGTAGTTGATGGTCTCCGGCTTGGTCACCTCGCCCGAGCTCCAGCTGCGGATCTGCTTGGAGGAGGCGAGGCTGATCTCGATTGCGTCGAAGTTGTTGATATCGATCATCTCGTGCGCTTTCGCTCGCGGTGCAGGAAGTTCGGAGTGGAAGTCGGGTCGCCCTGACGCGGCCCCCCTGCGCGCCGGCCCCCTCGCCCACTCCGGCGAGGAGACCCGCGGTACTGCCCAAGCTGCTGCCTAAGTCTCGGTCCCCGCGATCGGGTCCCCGGCGAGTCCGTTCTCCGAGCCCACCCCGTCGAGCTCGGACTCGACCCCGGAGAGCAGGTCGTCGTCGTCGGCCAACGAATCCTCGAGTCCGAGATCCGCCTCGGCCTCGGCCCCGTCGAGATCATCCGCGTCCTCCTCGGACTCACCCGTCCCGCCCTTCGCGGCCTCGTCCCCGAGGTCCTCGTCGGCCGAGTCCGCGACGCTCGCACGCACGCCCGAGAGATCGATCCCGAGCTCCTCCGCGGCCCGCAGGAGGTCGTCGTCTTCGTCGCGGATCTCCGCACGCTGGCCTTCCTCGGAGACGACGTTCACGTCTAGCGCCAGCGACTGCATCTCCTTCAGGAGCACCTTGAAGGACTCCGGGATGCTCGGCTCGGCGATGTTCTCGCCCTTGACGATCGCCTCGTAGGCCTTCACGCGCCCGACCGTGTCGTCGGACTTGATCGTCAGCATCTCCTGGAGCGTGTAGGCCGCGCCGAAGGCCTCCAGCGCCCAGACCTCCATCTCGCCGAAGCGCTGGCCGCCGAACTGTGCCTTCCCGCCGAGGGGCTGCTGGGTGACCAGCGAGTACGGGCCCGTCGAGCGCGCGTGGATCTTGTCGTCGACGAGGTGCAGGAGCTTCAGGATGTACATGTACCCGACCGTCACCTGCTCCTCGAAGGGCTCACCCGAGCGGCCGTTGTAGAGCGTCATCTTCCCCGAGGCCTGCTCGCCGACCCGGCGGGACTTGTCGATGTCCATCCGGATCTGCCCCTTGTGGGCATCCTGCCACTTCACGAGCGCCTGGTCGACGTCTTCTACGGTCGCCCCGTCGAAGACCGGCGTGGATACGTACACGCGCCCGTTGCCCCCGTTGGCGTGCGCTTCCTTGTAGGCCTCGGTCCCGTCGTCATACCATCCCTGCGCCGCGGCCCAGCCGAGGTGGGTCTCTAGGATCTGCCCGACGTTCATCCGGCTCGGGACCCCGAGCGGGTTGAGGATCACGTCGACCGGGGTCCCGTCCTCGAGGAAGGGCATGTCCTGCTCGTCGACGATCTTCGAGATCACGCCCTTGTTGCCGTGGCGGCCCGCGAGCTTGTCGCCCTCGGAGATCTTGCGCTTCTTCGCCACGAAGACCCGTACGAGGTCGTTCACGCCCGGCGGCAGGTCGTCCCCGGCGGAGCGGCTGAAGGTCTTCACGTCGATCACCACGCCGCCCTCTCCGTGGGGGACCTTCAGCGAGGTGTCCCGAACCTCGCGCGCCTTCTCCTTGAAGATCGCGCGGATCAGCTTCTCCTCGGCCGTCAGCTCCGTCTCGCCCTTCGGCGTGACCTTGCCCACGAGCAGGTCGCCCGAGGCGACCTCCGCGCCCACGCGCACGATGCCCCGGTCGTCGAGGTTGCGCAGCGACTCCTCCGAGCGGTTCGGGATGTCGCGCGTGATCTCCTCCTCCCCGAGCTTCGTCGTGCGGGCGTCGATCTCGTACTCCTCGATGTGGATCGAGGTCAGCTCGTCGTCGCGCACGAGGCGCTTGGAGAGGATGATCGCGTCCTCGAAGTTGTAGCCCTCCCAGGACATGAACGCCACGAGCAGGTTCTTCCCGAGCGCCATTTCGCCCCGATCCGTCGAGGAGCCGTCGGCCAGGACCTCGCCCCCCTTGACCTTCTGGCCCGCGCTCACCCGAGGCTTCTGGTGGATCAGCGTGCCCTGGTTGGAGCGCATGAACTTCTGCAGCTCGTACTCGTTTTTCTGCCCCCCCGACGTCTCCACCACGATCTGCGTCGCGTCGACGTACTCGACCGTCCCGGCCTCACTCGCGAGGAGCACATCGCCCGTGTCGAGCGCCGCACGACGCTCCATGCCCGTGCCCACCAGGGGCGCGTCGGTCTTCAGGAGCGGCACCGCCTGGCGCTGCATGTTCGAGCCCATCAGCGCGCGGTTGGCGTCGTCGTGCTCGAGGAACGGGATCATGGCCGTCGCGACCGACCAGATCTGCTCCGGGGAGACGTCCATCAGGTCGACGTCCTTCGGGCCGACCGTCACGTACTGCCCGGCCTGCGTGCGGCAGAGGATCTCCGAGCCCTTCAGACGGCCGGTGTTCGGGTCGACCGGGGTGTTCGCCTGGGCGATCACCCGCTCCTCCTCCTGCGTCGCGTCCAGGCGGACGATCTCATCGCTCACGAGCCCCTCCTTCACGACCCGGTAGGGCGTCGTGACGAAGCCGTGCTCGGAGACCTCCGCGAAGGAGGAGAGCGAGCCGATCAGGCCGATGTTCGGACCCTCCGGGGTCTCGATCGGGCACATCCGGCCGTAGTGCGTGGGGTGCACGTCGCGGACCTCGATCGGCGCGCGCTCCCGCGTCAGGCCGCCCGCGCCCAGCGCCGAGAGGCGGCGACGGTGCGTGAGGCCTGCGAGCGAGTTCGTCTGGTCCATGAACTGGGAGAGCTGGGAGGAGCCGAAGAACTCCTTCAACGCCGCGACCACCGGACGGATGTTGATGATCGTCTGCGGCGTGATCGTGTCCGCGTCCTCGGTCGTCAGGCGCTCGCGCACGACGCGCTCCATCCGGTAGAGGCCGATCCGGAAGGCCTCCTGGATCAGCTCCCCCACGGTCCTCAGGCGGCGGTTGCCGAAGTGCTCGTACTCGTCGAGGTGGTCCGCGACGGGCTCCCGCGGCATGCTCGCGGCCTCGGCCGCGTAGTCCTTGACCTCGACCTCCGGGTGCTCGGGCATCCCCAGGAGCTTCGGGAGCGAGACGAGCTCCTTCACGAGCGCGATGATGTCCTCGTGCGTGAGCGTCCTGGTCTCCAGGTCGATGTCCAGATGCAGGCGCGAGTTCAGCTTGTAGCGCCCCACCCGCGTCAGGTCGTAGCGCTTGGGGTCGAAGAAGAGCTGCCCCAGGAGCGCCTTCGCGTTCTCCACGCTCGGCGGCTCGCCCGGGCGCTGCTTCTTGAAGAGCTCGATCAGCGCTCCCTCTTCGGTTCGCGACGCTTCCGTGTCGGCGTCGATCGTGTTGCGGATGTAGAGCGAGTTCTCGAACAGGCG
>DASZFE010000205.1:0-4154 GCA_035940155.1 Solirubrobacteraceae bacterium
CCCGGCGTGGAGATATGCTCGCCTGAACGAAATGAGCTACTTCCTCACCGGCGCGACGGGCTTCATCGGGCGCAACCTCGCCGAGCGACTCCTCGCGCGCGAGGGCGAGCTCTACGTGCTCGTGCGCCCGGGCTCCCAGCCGCGCCTGGAGGCGCTGATCCGCCGCTGGGAGGAGGCGCTCGGGGCGCCCGTGCGCGACCGGGTGCACGCGGTCGAGGGCAACCTCACGCTGCCGATGCTCGGGCTGGGCAAGAAAGAGATCGCACGGCTGCGCGGGAAGGTCGAGCACTTCTTCCACCTCGCGGCCGTCTATGACATGACGGCCCCCGCGGAGAGCAACCGGAACGTGAACGTCGGCGGGACCAACCACGCGGTTGAGCTCGCGCGGATGCTCAAAGTCGGGTGCTTGCACCACGTCTCCTCGATCGCCGTCGCGGGGACCTACAGGGGGGTCTTCACGGAGGAGATGTTCGACGAGGGCCAGCGACTGCCCTCGCCCTACCACGAGACGAAGTTCGAGTCCGAGCGGATCGTCCGCGAGCAGCCGTGGACGCCCTGGCGCGTCTACCGCCCCGCGGTCGTGGTCGGGAGCTCCAAGACGGGCGAGATGGACAAGATCGACGGCCCCGACTACTTCTGCAAGGCGATCCCGCGGATGCGCCGCTGGGTCCCGCAGTGGTGGCCGCTCGTGGGCGTCGAGCTCGGCTACACGAACATCGTCCCCGTCGACTTCGTCGCGGACGCCATCGACCACATCGCCCACGAGCCCGACCTCGACGGACGCGCCTTCCACCTCACGAGCCCCGTGCCCCAGCGGGTTGGCGACGTCATGAACGAGCTCTCCCGCGCCGCCCACGCGCCCCGGGTCGCACTGAGGATCGACCACCGCCTGACCGACCCGATCCCGACCGGGACGCTCAAGCTCGCGCTCGGCCTGCCCGGCGTGCGCAGCGTGCGCGGGGCGGTCCTCGGCGAGCTCGGGATCCCCGAGGAGGTCCTCGAGCACATCTCGCTGCGACCCCGCTTCGACACGAGCGGGTGCGAGCGGGCGCTCGCGGGCTCCGGCATCGAGGTCCCACCGCTCCCGAGCTACGCGAACGTCCTCTGGGACTACTGGGCCAGCCACCTCGACCCCGACCTCTTCACCGACCGCTCCCTGGAGGCCGCCCTGCGGGGGCGCACCGTCCTGATCACCGGCGCCTCCTCCGGGATCGGACGCGCGACCGCGCTGAAGGTCGCCGCGGCCGGCGGGATCCCGCTGCTCGTCGCGCGCAGCCTCGACAAGCTCGAAGAGGTCAAGCGCGAGATCGAGGAGGCCGGGGGCGAGGCTCACACCTACGCCGCGGACATCTCCGACATCGACTCCGTCGACGCGCTCGTGCGGCGGGTCCTCTCCGAGCACGCCGCCGTGGACATGCTCGTCAACAACGCCGGGCGCTCCATCCGCCGCTCGGTCGCGCTCAGCTACGACCGCTTCCACGACTACGAGCGCACGATCCAGCTCAACTACCTCGGCGCCGTGAAGCTGATCCTGGGGCTCCTCCCGCACATGCGCGAACGAGGCTTCGGGCACATCGTGAACGTCTCCTCGATCGGCGTGCAGACGAATCCCCCGCGCTTCTCCGCCTACGTCGCCTCGAAGGCAGCCTTAGACGCCTTCACGCGCGTGGTCTCCAGCGAGGTCATCGGCGACGGGGTCACCTTCACGACGATCCACATGCCCCTCGTGCGCACCCCGATGATCGCGCCGACGAAGATGTACAACTCCTTCCCCGCCGCGAGCCCCGAGCAGGCCGCCGACCTCGTCTGCCGGGCGCTCCGCTCAAAGCCCAAGCGCATCGACACCCGCATGGGCACCGTCGGCGAGGTCAGCTACGCGCTCGCCCCGCGCGCCGTCGACAGGATCCTCCACCTCGCCTACCGCGTCTTCCCCGACTCCGCCGCCGCACGCGGCCAGGAGAACCCCGAGGAGCGCGCCTCGGCCGAGCAGATCGCCATGGCCACCCTCATGCGAGGGGTCCACTGGTGAGCGGGCCGGGCGCCGCGATCGTCGTGCGCGACCTGCGCAAGCGCTACGGCGCCCTGGAGGCCGTGCGCGGGATCGACATCACCGTCCGCCGCGGCGAGGTCTTCGGGCTGCTCGGGCCGAACGGCGCCGGGAAGACCACGACGGTCGAGATCCTCGAGGGCTACCGCGAGCGCAGCGGCGGGGAGGTCTCCGTCCTCGGCCACGACCCCGGCCTGCGCGAGGTCGCCCTGCGCCGGCGGATCGGGATCGTCCTGCAGGCCGGGGGCGTCTACGGCCACATCACCCCCCGCGAGGCCCTCCGCCACTGGGCCGGCTTCTACCCCGCCCCCCGTGACGTCGAGGAGGTCATCGCGCTCGTGGGGCTCGGAGAGAAGGCCGACGTGCGCACCCGCAGGCTCTCCGGCGGGCAGCTCCGGCGCCTTGACTTCGCGCTCGCCCTGGTCGGCGACCCCGAGCTGATCTTCCTCGACGAGCCCACCACCGGCTTCGACCCGCAGGCCCGCCGTGCGGCCTGGGAGACCGTGCGCTCGCTGCGCGCCCTCGGCAAGACCATCCTGCTCACCACCCACTACCTCGACGAGGCCCAGGCCCTCGCGGACCGCGTCGCGATCGTCAAGGACGGGCGCATCCTCGCGATCGGCCCCCCGCGCGAGCTCGGGGTCGGCGCCTCCCACTACCGCGTCGGCTACCGCGACGTCCAGGGCGAGCTCGTCGAGCACGAGACCGACGACCCCACGCGCCTGTTGCACGAGCTCACCGCCGAGGCGCTCGCGCGGGGGGAGCGCCTGGAGGAGCTCTCCGTCGGGCGCCCCTCCCTGGAGGACGTCTACCTGGAGCTCACCGCCGACGCCGCCGCAGACCCCACCGCCGACGTCGCCGCCGACGCCAGGGACGATCTCAGCGAAAATCTCACCGCGGATGTCTGACGCGCTCGCCCTCACCTGGCGCCAGTACCGCCTGGAGCGCCGCATGTTCTGGCGCAATCCGAGCGCCGCCTTCTTCAACTTCCTCATGCCCCTCCTCTTCCTGGGCTTCTTCGGGGCGATCTTCAGCGGCAACAAGGGCGAGCTCGAGAAGCTCATCCCGGGGATCGCAGGCATGGCCGTCATGTCCACCACCTTCACCGCCCTCGCCTACAACATCGTCTTCCTCCGCGAGCAGGGCATCCTCAAGCGCATCCGCGGCACGCCCCTGTCCGGCACCTCCTACGTCGGCGGCGTCGCGGGCAACGCCGTCACGAACACCGCCCTGCAGATCGCGATCGTGGTGCTCGCGGGGCGCCTGCTGTTCGGCATCGGCTGGCCGCGCGACTGGGGCGAGCTGGTCTTGTTCGTGCTGGTCGGAGTGGTCTGCTTCTGCGCCCTGGGCGTCGCCTTCGCGCACGTGATCCCCAACTTCGACTCCACCGCCGCATACGTCAACGCCGTCTTCCTCCCCGTCATCTTCATCTCGGGCGTCTTCTACGACGTCAAGCACGTCCCGACCTTCCTGCGCGACATCGCCGAGGCCCTCCCCCTCAAGCACCTCATCGACGGGCTCTCCGGCGCCATGGTCACGGGCTCCCCCCTCTCGAGCCACCTCGACGCCCTCGCCGTCATCGGCCTCTGGGGCGCCCTCGGGCTCTACTTCGCCGTCCGCGGCTTCTCCTGGGAGCAATCCCGCGGATGACCCCATGGCTCGACGACCCCGCGATCCCGACGACCCGACAGGAGGAACCTGAATGAAGCAGCTCGCCGAGGGCGTCCACATGTTGAGTGGCCTCCCGCCGAACGCCATCAACGTCTACCTCCTCCAGGACGTCCTCATCGACGCCGCCACCCGCCAGGGGGAGGGCCGGATCATGCGCCAGATCCGCGGCCACACCGTCACCGCGCACGCCCTCACCCACGCCCACCCCGACCACCAGGGCTCGAGCCACGCGATCTGCGAGGAGCTCGGAATCCCGCTCTGGTGCGGGCGCGATGACGTCCACGCGATGGAAACCCCCGGAGCCATCGTCAACGCCAAGGCCCCCCGGTGGCTGAACCACCTCCAGCAGCGCTACTGGACCGGCCCTCCCCACCCCGTCGCCCGCGCCCTCGTCGAGGGGGACGAGGTCGCGGGCTTCACCGTCCTCGAGGTCCCC
>DASZFE010000206.1:0-2010 GCA_035940155.1 Solirubrobacteraceae bacterium
CGCGCAGCGGCAGCGATGGCCCCACCCGGCCCCGCAGACCCCCCAGGAAGATCGCAACCGACCCGGCCACGACGATCATCACGACGATCCAAAGCCACCCGCGCGAACTCATCGCCCGAGCCTCCAGCACCCGGTTGTTCATGCTAGTCATCCCGAGATTCTGGCGAGCACCCTGGACAGCTGCGCCTCGAGCTCCTCCACCGAGCCATCATTGCGCACCGCGAAGCTCGCCCGTCGAGCCTTCTCCTCCTGGGACAGCTGCCGTGAAGCCCGCTCCTCCGCCAGCGCATGCCCACGCCCCGCCGCCCGCTCCCTCCGCAGCCCCTCATCCGCAATCACCGCAATCGTCGCCTCGTAGACCCCCCCCATCCCCGCCTCGAACAGCAGCGGCGTCTCCACCACCGCCGCCCGCGGCGCCGGCCTGCGCGAGCGGACCTCCGTCAGCCAGTTCCCCACCCGTTCCCCCACCAGCGGCCACAACAGGCCCTCCAGCCAGCGACGCTCCCCCTCGTTCGAGAACGCCCGCTTGGCGACGGCCGCACGATCGACGACCCCGTCCCGCGCCACCTCCTCGCCCCAGCGCTTCACGATAGCCTCGCGCACCGGCTCGCCTTCGTAGAGCTCGTGCACCACCGCGTCCGTCGACAGCACCGCCGCGCCCAGCCGCTCCAGCGCCGCCAGCGCCGTCGACTTGCCCGCGCCCATCCCCCCCGTCAGCCCCACGAAGGGCACCCTGGGCTCGGCGCTCATCTCAGCGCGCGTCGCGCTCAGCCCTGCGCGGGGTCCGACGCCGGCTCAGGCTCGGGCCCGCCCGCCGCGGGCTCCTCCGCAGCGGCCGACTCCGGCTCCGCGGCGGCCTCGGGCTCAGCGACGACCTCAGACTCGGCAGCCGCCTCGACTGCCTCAGGCTCAGCGGCGACCTCAGGCTCGGGGACGGGCTCCTCAGCCTCGACAGCGGCCGCCTCGGGCTCGGCCTCGACGGCAGTCTCGACAGCGGCGGCGGCCTCGGGCTCGGCAGCAGCCTCGGACTCAGCGACCCCCGCGGTATCCGCATCCGCGGCGGTGGCCGGAGAGCCCGAGAGGATCTGGTCCTCCACGCGCTTCGCCGAAAGCGACAGGCGCCTGCGCTCGGAGTCGATCTCGATGATCTTCACCCGGATCTTGTCCCCCGGGTGCACCACCTCGCGCGGGCTCTCGATGTGGTGCCCCGTGAGCTCGGAGATGTGCACGAGGCCCTCCACCCCGTCGAGGATCTCCACGAACGCCCCGAAGGTCACCACCTTCGTCACCGTCCCCTCGAGCTCGTCGCCGATGTTGTACGTGTTCAGGATCCGTTCCCACGGGTCCTCCTGGGTCTGCTTCAGGCCGAGGGAGATCCGCTGGCGCTCCCGGTCGATGTCGAGCACCTTCACCTTCACCGTGTCCCCGATGTTCAGGATCTCCCCCGGGTGGTTCACGTGCGACCAGGAGAGCTCTGAGATGTGGATCAGGCCGTCGATCCCGTCGAGGTCCACGAAGGCCCCGAAGTCCACGATGTTCGAGATCTGCCCTTCCACGACCAGTCCCGGCTCCAAGCGGTCGAGGATCTGCTGGCGGACCTCCTTGCGCTCTTCCTCGAGCACCGCGCGGCGCGAGAGCACCACGTTGTTGCGCGAGCGGTTCAGCTCGATCACGCGCGTCTCGATCTTCGTCCCCAGGTACTCGTCGAGGTTCGGCACCCGCCGGATGTCCACCAGAGACGCCGGCAGGAAGCCCCGCACGCCGAGATCGATGATCAGACCGCCCTTCACGACCTCGATCACCGTCCCCTCCACCGGTTCGCGCGACTCCGCCGCGGCCTCGATCCGCCGCCACGCGCGCTCGAAGCGGGCGCGCTTCTTGGACATGATCAGACGGCCGTCCTGGTCCTCCTTCGTGAGCACCAGCGCGTCGACCTCTTCGCCCAGCTGGACCTCCTCGCTGGGATCCACCGACTTGCGGATCGAGAGCTCGTTCGCCGGGATGACCCCC
>DASZFE010000207.1:0-14490 GCA_035940155.1 Solirubrobacteraceae bacterium
GCCGTGGCGGCCGCTGAGCAGATAGCCCTCCAGCCACCCCTGGCAGAGGTGCTCGCTGAGGACCTCCATCACCCGCCCGTCCGGCGCGAGGTGCTCGTCACTCGGCAGCCGCTCGGCCATCCAGGCGCGGTCGGTGACCTCGAAGACGGCGCCCAGGCGGTTGGAGGCCGTCTCGTCCGGGCCCACGATGCGGAAACGATCGGGGTTGCGCGCGATCACCTCGCGCAGGAACCCGCCGAGCACGCGCGTGGGCTCGCTGCTGCTCGCCGCCGGTCCGGGCGCCCGCACGGCGTATGCGCGGAAGTCGGGCAGCTCGAGCTCGCGCAGCAGCAGGCCGCCGTTGGCGTGCGGGTTTGCGCTCATGCGCCGCTCGCCCTCTGGGGCCAGCGCGGCGAGCTCGGGGCGCAGCGTGCCGTGCTCGTCGAAGAGCTCCTCGGGCCGGTAGGAGCGAAGCCACTCCTCCAGCTGCGCGAGGTGCTCTGGCTTCTCGGCGAGGTCCGCGAGGGGGACCTGGTGGGAGTGGAAGGACCCCTCCGCGGGGAGCCCGTCGACCTCCTTGGGGCCGGTCCAGCCCTTCGGGGTGCGCAGCACGATCATCGGCCAGCGCGGGCGCTCCTCCGGGCGGGCGGGGTTTTCGTCCTCGCGCGCGCGGCGCTGGATCTCTGCGATCTCCGCGGTGACCTCGTCGAGCGTGGCGGCCATCAGAAGGTGCATCGCCTGCCGCTCCTCGCCCTCGACGAAGCGCGGGGCGTAGCCGTAGCCCTCCAGCAGCGAGCGCAGCTCCGCGGGCGGGATGCGTGCGAGCACGGTGGGGCTGGCGATCTTGTAGCCGTTCAGGTGCAGCACCGGAAGCACGGCGCCGTCACGGCGGGGGTCCAGGAACTTGTTCGAGTGCCAGCTCGCCGCCAGCGGGCCCGTTTCGGCCTCCCCGTCGCCGACGACGCAGCAGACGAGCAGGTCTGGGTTGTCGAATGCGGCCCCGTGGGCGTGGGCGAGGGAGTACCCGAGCTCGCCGCCCTCGTGGATCGACCCCGGGGTCTCCGGCGCGACGTGGCTGGGGATGCCCCCGGGGAAGGAGAACTGGCGAAAGAGCCGGCGCAGGCCCTCCATGTCGCGGCCGATGTGGGGGTAGACCTCGCTGTAGGTGCCCTCCAGGTAGACGTTCGCGACCACCCCGGGGCCACCGTGGCCGGGGCCCGCGACGTAGATCGCGCTCAGGTCGCGCTCGCGGATCACGCGGTTCATGTGCGCGTAGATGAAGTTCAGGCCGGGGGTCGTCCCCCAGTGGCCGAGCAGCCGCGGCTTGACGTGCTCGATCCGCAGAGACTCGCGCAGGAGGGGGTTCTCGAGCAGGTAGATCTGACCCACCGAGAGGTAGTTCGCGGCTCGCCACCAGCCATCCAGGGCGCGCAGCTCCTCGGGAGACAGGGGGCCGGACGAGGCGCTCATGCAGTCAGTGTCGAGCACGGAGGACCTCGATGGAAGTCTGGGCCGACTCGTGTCGCGGCACCGAGGGCTCGAACCGAGGGCTGTCCGCGGCGCTCGTGCGTAGTTCACGCGGAGCAGGATCGGCAGAGGGAGCGGATGCCACGGGTCTCGCCGCGTGTGAGAGTCATCGGAGGATGCAGTCTGCGGCGATCACCACTGAGGCACTCGGCCGGTTGGCGGAGCTGCGGACGGACGGCCACCCGGTTCTGAGCCTCTACCTCGACCTCGATCCCTCGGCGGCTCCGCATCTGAGCGATCGCCGCACGGAGCTTGACTCGCTGCTGGCCAAGGCTCTCGCGGATGCGCGGGCCGGGGGAGACGAGGAGACGGCCGGGGAGGTCGAATGGGTGCGAAAGTGCTTCAGTGACGGGGAGCTCGCCGTGGACTCTGCGCGGGGCCTCGCGATCTTCTCCTCTGCGGCGGCCGGGATCTCCGAGGTCCTCGCACTCCCCTCCGCGGTCGAGCCCTCGGTCCACCTTGGGAGGCGGCCTTTCATCAAGCCGCTCGTCGGGCTCCTCTCGCCGACGCGCTGGTGCGTGCTGCTCCTGAGCAGTCGCATGAGCCGGATCTTCTACGGCAGCCGCGAGTCGCTCGTGGAGACGCTCGACATGCGCGGCGACATCCACAGACGCCACAGCCAGGGGGGATGGTCACAGGCGCGCTACCAGCGCGGGATCGAGAAGGAGATCGAGGACCACCTCAGGCGAACCCGCGAGTTCCTGCATGAGCGCTACCGGAGTGACCCCTTCGACCACCTGATCCTCGGCGGCCCGCCCGAGCTGAGGGCGCGCGTCGAGCACGACCTGCAGCCGGACCTGCGCGAGCGGCTCGCGGGACATTTCGAGATCGACGTCGAGCGCGCGGGCGCCGATGAAGTCCATCGGCGGGCGCTGCCCGTGATCGAAGCCCAGAAGGCCCGGCGGGAGCAGGATGCGCTGAGCCGACTGCTGGAGGGCATGGCGCCCGACGGCCACGCCTCGGTCGGCCTGGACGAGACGCTGCGGCTGCTCAACGAACGGCGCGTTGCAACGCTGCTCGTGGCAGAGGGCTTCAAGACGCCGGGCTGGAGATGCCCGCGCTGCGGACGCCTCGCGGCCGTCGAGGGGAGCTGTCCGATGGACGGCGCGGAGCTCCGCGCGCACGATGACATCACGGAGTCCGCGATCGAGCTCGCGCTCGCGGAGTCAGTCGAGGTGCTCGTGCTCCACACGTACACCGCCGAGCTCGAGCGCCACGGCTCGATCGGTGCGCTCCTGCGCTACTGATCCGAGTACGGGAAACCCCGTAGTCGCTTCAGTGTGCCCTGCGGATGTCCCGCCACGACCAGAGCGGGAGTATGCGGGTAAGCCATACGCGCGATCGAGAAAGGGTCCAGGAAGTGCCATCCCCAACGCCGAACACCGAACCGTCTTCGAAGGCTACGTCCGTGGCTGCGCGCCATCCCAAGCGAGGCGCGATGCCCGGGCTGAGCGTCGCGGCGGTGGGCAGCGAACATCGTCGCCGGCTACTCGAGCAGGTGCGCCGGCTGCAGCACGGAGAAGGCCGCTACGAGTTCTTCTCCCACAGGCTCGCCGGCTGAGAGGCCGACGGGGTTCCTGACGGCATCCACCAACCAAAGAGGAGCACCATGAACCAGACCGAGCCCAGCATCATCGAGCGCAGCGTCGAGAAGGCGCACGTCTGGCTGAACGAGGTCGCTGGGGAGCTCGGGACCGAGGACCGCCAGTACGCCTACCGCGCCCTGCGCGCCGTCCTGCACACGCTGCGCGACCGGGTCACCGTGGACGAGGCCGCGCAGCTGCCGACGCTGATCCGGGGGATCTACTACGAGGACTGGGATCCGAGCCGCACCCCGCTGGTCTTCCACGACGCGAGGAGCTTCCTGGACCACGTCGCTGCCGAGGGGCGCCTCGCGGGTGAGACCGAGGCGTCCTTCGCGGTCGATGCCGTGGCGGCGGTCCTGCGCGAGCACGTCTCCCCGGGGGAGATCGAGGACATCCTCGCGATCCTGCCCGCGGACATCAGACCCTTGATCGGGTGAGACGTCGCTCGCTCAGACCTCCGCGAGCCGATACTTGCGCGAGTCCGGACAGCGCTCCAGGAGGCCGAGCTCGACGAGGGTGTTGACGTAGCGGTGGGTCGTGCTCGGGCTCAGCTCGAGCTCGCTCGCGAGCTCGACGATCCCGCGCTCCTCGCTCCCGCGCTGGAAGCGGGTCAGGATCTCGAGGCCCCGCAGGAGCGAGCGCGAGAGGCGTCGCTCCTCCTCCGCCGAGATGTTGCGTGCGTGGGCACCGGATGTCGGCCGGGAGCCCGAAAGGAGCATCGAGAGACTGGGTGATCGCGTCCTGCTCGCCGCCCGCACGACCTGATCGACCTGGGCGGGGGAGAGGGTGATGGAGATCTGGTGGCGCTGTGGCATAAACACATCATCCCAGCCGGTGCAGACAGTTGTACTCAGAGCGCCGGAAGGGGCATCCGGCGAGCGCCCGAGCGGGCGTGCCCGAGCACGAAGGGGCCGCGGGCGGGTAGCCTGCACGGCCAGCGATGTCCACCAAGGTCACCCTTCCCGACGGGAACACCCTCGAGCTGCCCGACGGCGCGACCGGCGCGGACGCGGCCGCGGCGATCGGCCCGGGTCTCGCGCGCGCGGCGCTCGCGATCGAGGTCGAGCACCCCGACGTGGGGGAGGGCCCGGAGCTGCGCGACCTCGCACGCCCGCTCCCCGACGGGGCCCGGATCGCGATCCTGACGGCCAGGAGCGAGGGCGAGGCGCCGCTCGCGCTGATCCGCCACGATGCCGCTCACGTCCTGGCGGCGGCGGTCACGGAGCTCTACCCGGGCGTGAAGATCTCGATCGGGCCGCCGATCGAGAACGGCTTCTACTACGACTTCGAGTTCCCCGAGGGCGTCACGATCTCCGAGGCGGACTTCCCGGCGATCGAAGCGCAGATGCGCACGCACGTTCAGGTCGTGGAGCCCTTCGAACGCGTTGACGTCCCGGTCGCGCAGGCCCGAGAGCGGTTCCTCGCGGAGGGCCAGGACTACAAGGTCGAGCTCATCGAGGACCTCGTCCGCGACGCGGACCCCGCGGGGAGCCTCAAGACGGTCTCGCTGTACACGAACGGTCCCTTCACGGACCTCTGCCGCGGCCCGCACGCCCCGAGCACGCAGACGGTCGGGGCCTTCAAGCTCCAGTCCATCGCGGGCGCGTACTGGCGCGGGGACTCCTCGCGGAGGATGCTCACGCGGATCTACGGCACGGCCTTCTTCACGAAGGCCCAGCTCACCGAGCACCTGGAGCGCCTGGAGGAGGCCCGCGCGCGCGACCACCGCAGGCTCGGGCGAGAGCTCGATCTCTTCCAGTTCTCCGAGCTCTCGCCCGGCTCGCCCTTCTGGAAGCCCGCGGGGATGGTCGTTTGGAATGCGCTGACGGAGCTCTGGCGCGATGAGAACCGCGCGCGCGGCTACCGCGAGGTGAAGACCCCGATCCTCTACGACGTGGAGCTATTCAAACAGTCCGGGCACTGGGAGAAGTACCGCGAGAACATGTACTTCACCGAGGTCGAGTCGCGCCCGATGGGGATGAAGCCGATGAACTGCCCCGCGCACGCGCAGATCTACAAGGATGCCCAGCGCTCCTACCGAGATCTGCCGATCCGCTACTCCGAGGCGGGCCTCGTGCACCGCCACGAGCCCAGCGGCGTCCTGCACGGCCTGCTGCGCGTGCGCCACATCACCCAGGACGACGCGCACATCTTCTGCACCGAGGAGCAGGTCCAGGAGGAGGTCCTCGGCTGCCTGCGCTTCGGCTTCTTCCTCTATGAGCTCTTCGGCTTCGAGCCCCGCCTGGAGCTCTCCACGCGACCGGAGAAACGGATCGGGACGGACGAGATGTGGGACCGCGCCGAGGCGGCCCTGCGGGGTGCCCTGGAGGCGCAGGACCTGCAGTACGAGCTGAACCCCGGCGACGGCGCCTTCTACGGGCCGAAGATCGATCTGCACATGACCGACTCGATCGGGCGCTCCTGGCAGTTGGGAACCGTTCAGCTCGACTACTCGATGCCCGAGCGCTTCGATCTGAACTACGTCGGCGCGGACAACTCCGAGCACCGTCCCGTGATGATCCACCGCGCGCTCCTGGGCTCCTTCGAGCGCTTCATCGGGATCCTCATCGAGCACTACGCGGGCGAGCTCCCGCTGTGGCTCGCGCCCGTCCAGGTGATCGTCCTGCCCGTCTCCGACCGCTTCAACGAGTACGGCGCGAGCGTCCGCGATCGGCTCGCCCGGGAGGGTCTGCGCGTCGAGCTCGACTCCCGCGGGGAGTCCGTCGGGCGCAAGATCCGCGATGCCGAGCTACGCAAGATCGCCTACATGCTCGTCGTCGGCGAGCGGGAGCGGGGAGCCGGGACGGTCTCGGTGCGCCGGCACGGGGGCGAGGAGGAGAGCGATGTCGAGCTCGAGGAGCTCCTCGGGGCGCTCCTCGCGGCGGCGCGGCGGCTTCCGGCGCCCTGAACGGACTTGCTCGCCGTGTGCTCGCCGCTATACTCGGCCGCCTTGAGGTTCGACCCCCACTCACCGCGTCGCGCGTAGCGAGAGCTTGCAGCGACGCCACCACAGCTAGTGCCGGTTCCCCGCAGGTTCGACCGGCGCCCGCCCGAGCGGGACCTTACGAGGATCAACGAGCGTATCCGCGTGCCCGAGGTGCGGTTGATCGACGACGAGGGCAACCAGGTCGGAGTGCTCAAGACCCCCGACGCGCTGCGCTTCGCCCAGGAGCGCGACCTGGACCTCGTCGAGGTCGCCCCCGAGGCCCGCCCGCCGGTGTGCCGCGTGCTTGACTACTCCAAGTACAAGTACGAGCAGGCCCAGAAGCTCAAGCAGGCCCGCAAGCACCAGCAGCAGATCACGATCCGCGAGATCAAGTTCCGCCCGAAGATCGCCCAGCACGACTACGACACCAAGAAGGGCCACGTCGAGCGCTTCCTGCGCCACAAGGACAAGGTCAAGGTTACGATCATGTTCCGCGGGCGCGAGGTCACCCACCCCGAGCGCGGGACGATGATCCTCGACCGTCTCGCCGAGGAGCTCTCCGAGCTGAGCGTCGTCGAGCAGCGCCCCATACAGGACGGGCGCAACATGACGATGATGCTCGCCCCCTCCAAGGCCGTCCTCGACGGCCGCGCCGACGGCGCCGAGCCCCATCCCGACGGCGTCGAGGCCCACGAGGTCGCCGAGGCTTCACCCGACGGAGCGTCACCTGCGGCGGAGGAGTCCACTGTGGAGGAGTCGCTCACGCTGGAAGAGCCCGCGCCCGCTGAGCCGGCTGCGGGCTCGGAGCCGGGTCTGCCATAATCCTCGTTTCCCGATGCCCAAGATGAAGACACACTCCGGTGCGAAGAAGCGCTTCAAGGTCACCGCGAACGGCAAGATCCGCGGACGGCACGCCTTCTCGAGCCACATCCTCGAGAAGAAGTCACCCAAGCGCAAGCGCGCGCTGGGTCGGCCGGCGGCGATCTCCGAGGACGACCAGCCCCGGGTCAGGCGGCTGCTCGGAGTGGGCAAGTGACGCGGGTCAAGCGCTCGGTCAGCTCGCGCAAGAAACGTCGCGCGACGCTCGCCCTCACGAAGGGCTTCCGCGGCGAGGCGCACTCGGGCTACAAGCGCGCGAAGGAGGCGCTGATCAAGGCCGACTCCTATGCCTACCGGGATCGGCGCAACCGCAAGCGCGACTTTCGTCGGCTCTGGATCACGCGCATCAACGCCGCTGCGCGCGAGAACGGGATGAGCTACTCGCAGTTCATGCACGGCCTCGCGCTCGCCGGGATCGAGCTCGACCGGAAGGTGCTCGCGGACGTCGCGGTCCGCGACGCGGAGACCTTCCGACGTTTCGCCGAGGCCGCCCGAGAGGCGACGGCCGTCTGACCGCAGAGTCAGTCGCACCGTCGAGGCTCCCGGGCGCCGCTCCTTGCGAGGAGGGCGCCCTTTTTTATCCCGACCATTGTCATGAACCACATCATCAGCTCACTCAATAACCCAGGTTTGCGCGAATTACGGCGCCTGCACCGCCGGCGCGAGCGCGAGCGCAGTTCGCGCTTTCTCGCCGAGGGCGAGGATCTGGTTGCGGCTGCACGGCTCGCGGGACGTCCGGCTGTGGCGGGCTTTCGCGCGGCCGATCCGATACCCGGCGCGGAGGACTTCATCGAGGTCGAGCCCGCTGTGCTCGCGGAGGTGTCCAGCCTTGGCTCCGGCACCAGGGTTATCGGGGTCTATGAGCAGCGCTTTCTCGATGCCCCGGTGGGGCCGGTGTGTGTGTATTTGCACCAGCTGTCCGATCCGGGCAATGTGGGCACGATCTTGCGCGCCGCGCAGGCGTTCGGGGCGTCTTGCGTGGCATTTGGTCCCGGGTGCGCGGATCCTCATTCGCCGAAGGCTGTGAGGGCCAGTATGGGGGCGATCTTCGACGTGCCGCTCGCGCACGCCTCGAGGGTCGCGGATCTGCCCGGTGAGAGGATCGCGCTGGTGGCACATGCCGGGGAACCCCTGCGCGAGCTGGCAGTCAAGGGTCCTTTGACGCTCCTCATCGGCGCCGAGCGCGAGGGGCTCCCGCGGGATCTCGTGCGGGCGTGCGAGCGGGTCGCGCACATCCCGATCCGCTCGGAGTCGCTGAACGCGGCGATGGCGGCGACCATCGCGCTCTATGAAATGACTAGGGTCCCCACGGCATGATCGAGCGGATCGAAGAGCTTTACTCCGAGGCCGCGGGGGCGATCGCGGCGGCCACGACGAGCGAGTCTCTGGAGGAGCTGCGCGTACGCTACCTCGGACGCAAGGCCGAGCTGCCACAGATGCTCCGGGGCGTCGCTACGCTCGAGCCCTCCCAGCGGGGTCCCGTGGGGGGCGCGGCGAACCGTGCCCGGCAGGCCCTGGAGGCGCTGATCGACGCCCGTGGGGAGGATCTGCTGAGGGGCGAGTTGGAGACAAGCCTCAGGGATGACCGCCTGGACGTGACGCTCCCAGGGGCTCCGCGCCGGCCGGTCGGGCGGATGCACCCGCTGAGCGCGACGCGGCGCGAGCTCGAGGACATCTTCCTCGGGCTCGGCTTCACGGTGCTCGAGGGCCCGGAGGTGGAGACGGTGCACTACAACTTCGACGCGCTCAACCACGACCCGACGCACCCGGCGCGGGCGCGGACGGACACGTTCTACGTGAAGGACACCCCGACGGAGGTGGTTCTGCGCACGCACACCTCCCCGATGCAGGTCCGCGCGATGGAAGCCCACCCTCCACCGCTCTACGTGGTGATCCCCGGCCGGGTCTACCGGCCCGACTCCGATGCGACGCACACGCCGCAGTTCAACCAGATCGAGGGCCTCGCGGTCGACGAGGACATCACGCTCGCCGATCTGAAGGGGACCCTGCTCGCGTTTGCGCGGGCGGTCTTCGGGGAGGAGCGCGAGGTGCGCCTGCGCCCGCACTTCTTCCCCTTCACCGAGCCCTCCGTCGAGGTCGACGTCTCCTGCTTTCACTGTGCGGGGAAGGGGTTCCTGCGCGATGGCGCACGGTGTCACCTCTGCAAGGGCGAGGGGTGGCTAGAGGTGCTCGGCGCGGGGGAGGTCGACCCGAACGTCTACTCTCACGTCCCGACGACGGATCGGAACGCGCCCGGCTATGACCCCGAGCGGGTCCAGGGGTTTGCGTGGGGGATGGGCGTGGAGCGGATCGCGATGCTCAAGCAGGGGATCCCCGACCTGCGGCTCTACTACGAAAACGACCTCCGCTTCCTGGAGCAGTTCGGATGATCAGGGGCATACATGCCAGCGCTGTCCTGTGTCCTCGGTCGCTCGCGTGCCGAGCACG
The DNA here is from genome assembly GCA_035940155.1 of Solirubrobacteraceae bacterium. Lineage (GTDB taxonomy): Bacteria > Actinomycetota > Thermoleophilia > Solirubrobacterales > Solirubrobacteraceae > Palsa-744. Next base: position 9,346 of record DASZFE010000207.1, read on the forward strand.
CCACGCTCCCTGCGTCCTTGGCCAGCTTGGCCTGTATGCCCCTGATGGAGAGAGGCTGGTCAAGTGAAATGAGGGTCCCTCTTTCATGGCTGCGCGAGTACTGCGACCCGCCGCTCGACGTGCACGGAATCGAGGAGCGCCAGACGATGACGGGGACGAAGGTCGAGGCGATCCACCACCACGGGGTGCGCTCGCTGGATCGCTTCCTCGTGGGCGGGGTGCTCTCGGTGGAGCGCCACCCGAACGCGGACCGACTGGTGGTCTGCGAGATCGACCTGGGCGACGCGCGGCCGGAGGGCCCGGCGACGATCGTGTGCGGTGCGGAGAACGTGGTGGTGGGCAAGAGCGTGGCTATCGCGCGCCCCGGGGCGATCATGCCCGACGGGGGCAAGCTCGAAAAAGCGAAGCTCCGGGGGGTGGCCTCGGAGGGGATGATCCTGGCGGAGGACGAGCTGGGGATCAGCACCGAACACGGGGAGATCATCATCCTCGAGGAACACGCTCCCGAGGCAGATCTGACTCCCGGGTCGCTCCTGGAGCCGGTGCTGCCGATCGCCACGGAGGTTCTGGAGCTCGAGATCACGCCGAACCGCCCGGACTGCCTGGGGATCTACGGGGTGGCGCGGGAGCTGCACGCCGCGACGGGCGCTCCGCTGGCACCGGCGCCCTGGTCGGATGACCCGGGGACGGCCGGGGCGCCGGCGGGCGCGGAGGTGGAGGTGCTCTGCCCGGATCTCTGCCCGCGCTTCACGGCACGGGTCTTCGAGGAGGTCACGGTGGGCCCCTCGCCGCTGTGGCTGAAGGCGCGGCTGACGGCGGCGGGGCAGCGCCCGATCAACAACGTGGTGGACATCACCAACTACGTGATGCTCCTTACGGGCCAGCCCCTGCACGCCTTCGACCTGGACCGGGTGGCGGGGGGGCGCCTTACGGTGCGCCGGGCGACGGAGGGTGAGCGGGTCGCGACGCTCGACGGCCAGGAGCGCACGCTCGACGGGGAGATGGTCGTGATCGAGGACGCGGAGGGGCCGACGTCGATCGCGGGCCTGATGGGCGGGGCGCGCTCGGAGGTCTCGGGGGAGACGGGGCGCGTGCTGATGGAGGTCGCCAACTGGCACGGCCCGAACATCCACCGCACCTCGTGGACTCTGGGCCTGCGCTCGGAGGCCTCCTCGCGCTTCGAGAAGGGCCTCGCGCCCGAGCAGTGCATGCACGCGCAGGCGCTCGCGGCGCGGCTGATGATCGATCTCTGCGGCGCGAGGCTCGCCCCGGGGACGATCGACATCGGCGGGGAGCCGGCCCCGGCGGCGAGCATCCACCTGCGCGCGGAGCGCGTGGAGGCGATCCTCGGGACGCCGGTGGCGCGCGAGCGCCAGGCGGAGATCCTGCGGGCGCTGGACTTCGAGGTGCGAGACGCGGGCGACCCCCCGTCCGGGGGGCAGGCGGGCCTGGATGTGACGGTCCCGGCGCTGCGCCGCCAGGAGGTCACCCGGGAGGCGGACCTGATCGAGGAGGTCGCCCGGATCGACGGCCTGGAGCGGCTGCCCACGACGCTCCCCAAGCGCCGCGGGGCCTACGGAATGCTGAGCCCAACTCAGCGCCTGCACCGCCGTGCGCTCGACGCGCTGATCGGACAGGGGCTGTACGAGGTCGTCGGCTGGACCTTCACGGCGGCGGAGAAGCTCGAGCATCTGCGGCTCTCGCCCGAGGACCCCGCGCGCGCGGGCGCGGTCGAACTGGAGAACCCCCTCTCCGAGGACCAGGCGCTGCTGCGCACGACCCTCCTGTGCTCTCTGCTGGACGTGGCGGCGCACAACGTCGCGCGGGGCATCGGGAACCTGGCGCTGTTCGAGATCGGGACGGTCTTCGCGCGCGCGCAGGAGCCCGCCGCCGACTCCGTGACCGAGGGCGCGGAGAGCTTGCTCGCGCAGGTCGCCGGTGAAACCGGCGTGCGGGAACGGCGCTCGCTCGGCGTGCTCCTGGCCGGCCACGTGACCCCCCCGAGCTGGAGGGACCAGGGCGGCGCGGGCGGGCGGGCGCGGGCGGACTTCTTCGCGCTGAAGGGCGTCCTGGAAGCTCTGTGTGGGGCGCTGCGGGTGGGGGTGGAGTGCATCGCAGACCCGGAGCCGCCGCCGTTTCTCCATCCAGGGCGTGCGGGGGCGATCATGATCGAGGGAGAGTCGATCGGGTGGTTGGGGGAGCTGCATCCGTTGGTGAGCGCCTGGGACGTGCCGGGTGCGGCGGTGATGGAACTCGACCTGGACCGGCTCCTCGCGGCGGGGATCGCGCCACGGGGGTACGTGGATTTGATCTCCTTCCCGCCCCTGCGCGAGGACATCGCGGCGGTCCTCCCGCAGGAGATCCCGGCGGCGGAGGTGATCGGGGCGATCCGGGGCGCGGGGGGAAAGCTACTGGACGGGGTGGAGCTGTTCGACGTCTACACCGGCCCCCAGGTCGGCGAGAGCCGGCGCTCGCTGGCCCTCTCGCTGGTCTTCCGCTCCCCCGAGCGGACGCTCACGGAGGAGGAGGTCGCCCCGGTGCGCGAGCGGATCGTAGCGGCCCTCGAAGAGCTCGGGGGTGAGCTGCGTGCCTGAGCACCAACCCGGGATGGCGCCTGGAGGCGACGTGTCACCGGGCGACCCGCGGCGGGGCGAGGCCGCGCCGGGCGGCCTGCCACGGGTGCTCGTGGCGGGCGCGACGGGCTTCGCGGGGGCGCTGGCGGCCCACCTGCTCTGGCGCCACCCGGGATTCGAGTTGACGGGGGTGACGGGCCGCTCGGAGGTGGGGCGGAGGCTCGACGAGGTCCACCCCCGCTACCGGGTGCCCCTCCAGGTCGAGGAGCTGGACCTGGATCGGGTGGAGGTGGACGCGGCGATCGTGGCCTACCCGCACGCGGCGGCGGCGCCGACGGTGGCGGGGCTGCGGGCGCGGGGGGCGCGGGTGCTCGACCTGAGCGCGGACTTCCGGCTGAGAGACCTCTCGACGTATGAGCGCTGGTACGGGGAGCACCCGTGCCCGGGGCTGGTGGGGGAGGCGGTGTACGGCCTGACGGAGCTTCACCGCGAGCGGATCGCCACGGCGCGGATCGTGGCGATGCCGGGCTGCTACCCGACGGCGGCGCTGCTGGCGCTCGCGCCGCTGGCGCGGGCGGGGCTGCTGTCGGACGTGGTGATCGACGCGAAGCAGGGGATCTCGGGGGCGGGGCGGGTGTTCGACGAGACCACCCACCTGTCGATGGCGGGGGAGAACATCGTTCCCTACAAGGTGGCGGCGCACCGGCACACGCCGGAGATCGAGGAGCAGCTGCGCGATCTGGATCCCGCCCGCCCGGAGCTCAAGGTGCAGTTCCAGGCGCACCTGGTGCCGCTCGACCAGGGCGAGATGGCGAGCTGCTACGTCACCCCTGCGCGGAGGCTCGGCGAGGCGGAGCTCCAGGACCTCTACCACGAGGTCTACGCGGGGGAGCACTTCGTGGAGGTCGTGGACGCCCCGCCTGGGGTGCGGGAGGTGCGCGAGACGAACTTCTGCCGGATCTTCGCGGCGGCGGACGCGCACACGGGCAAGGTGATCGTGTTCTCGGCGATCGACAACCTCTGGAAGGGGACCTCCTCGCAGGCGGTGCAGAACTTGAACTTGATGTTCGGCTACGAGGAGAGGGAGGGGCTCGGATGAGCAGCGGATCGAACGAGCCGGCCGCGGGGGTCCGCGGGGACCGCACGGCGGAGGGTCCTCGGCGGCCCTTCTTCCACTCTCGCTGGGTGGGGGCGCCCGAGCACGTGCGCGACCTGGGCCCCGAGGCGGGGCTCCCGGCGGGCTTCCGCGCGGCGGGGGTGGCGGCGGGGATCAAGCCGAGCGGGAACCCCGACGTGGGGCTGCTGGTCTGCGACGCACAGAAGCCGGTGAGCGCGGCGCGCTTCACGAGCACGGCGGCGCCGGCGGCGCCGGTGATCGTGAGCCGCGAGCGCTGCCGCCTTCAGGAGCTGCGGGCGGTGCTCGCGAACTCGGGCTGCGCGAACGCGGCGACGGGGGGGCGGGGTTTGGATGCGGCGATCAAGACGCAGGGCGCCGCGGCGATGGCGGTCGGCTGCGAGGAGTCCGCGGTGGCGCTGGCCTCGACGGGGGGGATCAGCCAGGATCTTCCCGTGGAGGCGGTCCTGCGGGGGCTGCTGGCGGCGAAGGACGAGCTCAGGGGCGATGGTGACGGGGACTTCCAGCGGGCGATCCAGACGACGGATCGCTTCGAGAAGCGGGCGTGCCTGGAGGTGGAGCTGCCCTCGGGGGCGGTGCGGCTGAACGCGCAGTGCAAGGGGGCGGGGATGATCTCGCCGCGCTTCGCGACGATGCTGTGCTTCGTGGAGAGCGACGTGGCGCTCGAGCCGGAGACGGCGGAGCTGCTGCTGGGGGTGTGCGTGAAGCGGTCGTTCGACCGGGTGAGCGTGGACGGGCAGCTCTCGACGAACGACACGGCGATCCTGATGTGCTCGGGGGAGAGCAGCGTGAGGGTGGAGCCGGAGAGCGAGGATGAGCTGCGCTTCGGGGAGGCGCTGGACGCGCTGCTGCGCCAGCTGGCGATCATGCTGGTCGCCGACGGAGAGGGGGCGGGGCGGATCGCGCGGGTGCTGGTGGAGGGGGGCGACCAGCAGAGCACGGAGCTGGCGGCGCGCGGGATCGCGAACTCGCCGCTGGTGAAGGCGGCGTTGCACGGGGGGGACCCGAACTGGGGGCGGATCGTGCAGGCGGTGGGGGGGGCGCTGGCGGGCGCGGACCCGCTGCCGCTGGACGTGTTCGTCGAGGAGATCCAGGTGTGCTCGGGCGGGAGCGCGGTGCCGGTGGAGCAGGCGCGGCTCGAGGAGGCGGTCTCGGCTGCCGAAGTGCAGTTCATGGTGCGCTTGCCGGGCTCGGGCGCGGAGACGGAGGTCTTCTTCTCCGATCTCTCCTACGACTACGTGAGGGTGAATGCGGAGTACACGACATGAACGCGCGGGGTACACACCACGACGATGTACGCGGCGTACACCACATGAGGGGGGCCCGCAGATGAGGGACGTCGGCACGCTGCTGGAGGCGCTCCCGTACATCAAGGAGTTCCACCACAGGACGGTGGTGATCAAGTACGGCGGCGCCGCGATGGAGGACCCGGAGCTG
>DASZFE010000208.1:0-3100 GCA_035940155.1 Solirubrobacteraceae bacterium
GCGCTGCAGCCCCACGTCCTCAGGGGCGAGCGTGTACCGCTGCAGCTCTCCGTCGCGCACCTCGACGACCGTGCTCGGGGCGCAGATGCTGAGCTCATCGACGCCGTCCTCGCCCGAGACGAGCAGCGCGTGCTCGGTCCCGAGCAGCGCCAGCGCGCCGGCCATCGTCTCCAGATACGAGGGGTCCGAGACGCCGATCAGCTGCCGCGTCGCGCCCGCCGGGTTCGTCAGCGGACCGAGGAAGTTGAAGATCGTGCGGACGGCGAGCTCGCGGCGGACCGGCACCACGTAGCGGGTCGCCTGATGGTGCGCGGGGGCGAACATGAACCCGAAGCCCGACTCCTCGATGCACGCCGCGACCCCCTCCGGGGAGAGGTCGATCCGCGCCCCCAGCGCCTCCAGCACGTCCGCCGACCCCGAGGGGCTCGTCGCCGAGCGGTTCCCGTGCTTGGCCACAGCGCAGCCCGCCCCCGCCGCGATCAGCGCCGCCGTGGAGGAGACGTTGAACGTCCGCGCCCCCCCGCCCGTCCCGCACGTGTCGAGCAGATCCTCCCGCGCGCTCGCCACGGGCCTCGCCAGCGAGCGCATCGTCCGCGCAAGGCCAGCGAGCTCATCGACGGTCTCGCCCTTCGTGCGCAGCGCGATCAGGAAGGCCGCGATCTGCGTCTCCGATGCCTCCCCCTGCATGATCTGCGCGAGCACCTCCGCGGCCTCCTCGCCGCTGAGGTCCCGCCCGCCCGCCACCGCGTCGATCGCGCGCGTCAGGATCGGATTGGGCATCTAGCCCTGGCCTCCCACGGGCCCCTTCAGGAAGTTCCCCAGCAGCTCCCGCCCCGCCTCGGTCAGGACGGACTCCGGGTGAAACTGGACCCCCTCCGCCGGGAGCTCGCGGTGGCGCAGCCCCATCAGCACGCCCCGGCCCCGCGCGGACTCCTCGAGGCACTCCGGCAGCGCCGGATCGACCACAAGGGAGTGGTAGCGCCCGACCGTCAGCGGGCTCGTAAGGCCCGCGAAGATCGTCCGCCCGTCGTGCTCGATCGTCGTCGCCTTCCCGTGCACGGGCGGGTGGAGCTTCACCTCCCCCCCGAACGCCTGCGCGAGCGCCTGGTGGCCGAGGCACACCCCGAGCGTCGGGATCCCGGCCTGCGGCATCCGCCGCACGATCTCGAGCGTGATCCCCGCCTCGTCGGGCGTGCACGGCCCCGGCGAGACCACGCACCGCTCATACCCCCGCGCGAGCAGCTCATCGACGCTCGCCCGGTCGTTGCGCACCGTGTCCACCTCGGCCCCGAGCTCTTCCAGGTACTGCACGAGGTTGTACGTGAAGGAGTCGTAGTTGTCGATCATCAAAATTTTCACACCGGCCTCCTTACGGCCACCCCACCTGTGCAATGGCCAGCTCGATCGCGCGGCGGACCGCGCGGGACTTCGCGAGGGACTCCTCGTACTCGTACTCGGGCTTGGCCTCCGCGACGGTCCCGCCGCCGGCCTGGATGTGGGCGATCCCGTCCTTGACGACGACCGTGCGGATGTGGATGCACGTGTCGAGGTCGCCCGCGTAGGAGAGGTAGCCGATCGCGCCCCCGTAGCCCCCGCGCTTGACCGGCTCGAGCTCGTCGATGATCTGCATCGCGCGGACCTTTGGCGCGCCCGAGAGGGTCCCCGCGGGGAGGACCGAGCGCAGGGCGTCGATCGCGCTGACCCCCCCGCGCAGGCGCCCCGCCACCGAGGAGACGATGTGCATCACGTGTGAGTAGACCTCCACCGCCATGAACGTCTCGACCTCGACGCTCCCGGCCTCGCAGACGCGGCCGAGGTCGTTGCGGCCGAGGTCAACGAGCATCACGTGCTCCGCGCGCTCCTTCTCGTCCTCCAGGAGCTCCGTGGCGATCCGCCGGTCCTCCTCGGCGTCTGCGCCCCGCGGGCGCGTCCCGGCGATCGGGCGGGTGCTGACGCGCCGTCCAGTGACCGTGAGCAGCGGCTCGGGGCTCGCGCCCGCGACCTGGAAGTCGACGAAGTCCAGGAAGTACATGTACGGGCTTGGGTTCACCGTGCGCAGGCCGCGGTAGACCGAGAAGGCCTGGACCGAGATCGGCGCGCTCCAGCGCTGGGAGGGGACCACCTGGAAGGCGTCCCCGGCGTAGATGTACCGCACGATCCGCTCGACCATCTCTTCGAACTGCTCGCGGAGCATGTTCGACTGGAAGCTCGGCAGCTCCCGGCCGGCGACGGGCGCCACGCGCGGAACGGGACCTTCCAGGCGGGCCTTGACCTCGGCGATCTTCGCCGCCGCGGCTGCATATGCGCGGTCGAGATCGGGCTCCTCAGTGAGGTCCGCGTTGGCGAGGATCGTCACGGTGTGCCTGAGGTGGTCGAAGATCACCAGCACGTCGGAGAGCATCAGCGCCATGTCCGGCAGGCCCAGCGGGTCCGGCCCGGGCTCGCCGAGGGGCTCGACCGTCCGCACGAGGTCGTACCCGAAGAAGCCCACCGCCCCGCCCGTGAAGGGCGGCGCCTCGGCCAGAGGGGCCTGACGGAAGCGAGCCGTCTGCTCGGCCGCGAGCGCGTACGGGTCCCCGCCGTCTGCGAGCGACCAGCGCAGCACCCCGCAGGGGCGCACGCCGATGAAGGACCACCGTCCGACCTGTCCCTGCTCGGCGGACTCCAGCAGGAAGGCCGGCTCATCGGGCGCGAGCGCGCGCAGCTTCAGGAAGGCCGAGACGGGCGTCTCGCAGTCCTCGATGAAGGTGTGGCAGAGGGGGATCAGGTTGTAGTCCTCCCCCGCGAGCGCCCGCGCACCCGCAAGGTCTGGCTCGAGCACGAGCTCGGCGCTAGCGACGGCGCTCATCGAGCACCCGCTCGGCGTCGGCGAGCTTGCGCCCGCGGCTGTGCAGGAGGACGAGCAGGTGGTAGAGGACGTCCGCGGCCTCTTCGTCGACGCGCTCCTCGGACTCCTCGCGCGCCGCGCGCGCGACCTCCTCGGCCTCCTCCATGACCTTCTCACCGATCAGCGGCGGGTCGTCGAGCAGGCGCACCGTGTAGGAGCCCTCGGGGCGGGTCGCGGCGCGCTCGCGCAGCGTGCGCTCGAGACCGGGGAGCG
>DASZFE010000209.1:0-3912 GCA_035940155.1 Solirubrobacteraceae bacterium
ATCGCCCCCCTGCTGATCGGCGCCTCCTACGCGCGCCTGCAGCCCGCCGGACAGTCCCTCGAGCACGGCCACTACGCCCAGGCCAAGAGCCAGGCGCTCTCCTCGCTCTCGCTCTCCGCCAAGCGCCCCGAGGCCTACGCGATCGTCGGCGTCGTCGATCTGCGCGAGGGCTTCGCCCAGGCGGCCGTCCCGGCGATGGTCAAGGCCGTCTCCTACGAGCCCGAGGGCTGGGAATACCAGTACCTCCTCGCCCTCGCTCGCGCCGGCGCCGGGGCCGATCCCCGCCCGGCGTTGCGGCGGGCCCTCGTGCTGAACCCCCCCGAGCCCCTCCTGCGCCACGCCCTCCTCCTGCTCGGCCCCGAGGACCCCCGTCGCTGGGAACGCCTCGCCCCGGCTCTCCTCCAGGCCGCCTTAGCCTCCGGGAAGCTCTCGATCACGAGCCTCTGAGAGGGTGTGTGTGGGACCACCCGCGCAGACCCCGCGCCCGCGTGGCGCCCGAGGCCCCTGACGAATCGCGCGCGGAGCGAGGAAAAAAAACCTCTCCCGCTCCGTCGGAAAACCCCCGGGCCGTTCGTATAGAGGCTCGACAGGCAGTTTTCAAGCCAATCACTCAGGAGACGACATGACGCACAACGATGAGCACACGGACGGGCTGGAGGGCATCGCAGAGCGTCTGCGCGCCGAGCGCCCCACGGCGAGCGGATTCGAGCTCGACCGCATCAAGACCACCGCGATGTCCCGCGCACAGGCCGCCAAGGGCCACTTCGGACGTCGTCGCCTGCTCGCCGCGGGCCTGACCGTCGGCCTCATGGCCGCCGGCACCGGCGGCGTTCTCGCCGCGAGCGGCGGGAACTTCTCCACGCCCGGCAACGCCGCCGTGGCTCAGTACAGCACGAACCAGTGCGACGTGGGCAACAACGGCAACAACAACAACGGCACCAACGGTGGCAACAACAACAACGAAAACAACAACTACAACTGCAACAACGACAGCTTCAACAACAACGGCAACACGACGAACACGATCAACAACGTCACGAACAACACGATCAACGAGTCCACGGTGACGATCTCCGGTCCCGCCCCCTCGATCTCGTGGGGCGGAGTAGCCGGCTACTCCGCCACGGCGCGCAAGAGCCACCGGATCATCAAGGTCCGCCTCGGCCGTCACCACGGCAAGGTCAGGAAGGTCACGGTCACGCTCAACGGCAAGAGCTACCTCGTGTTGAGCGGCAAGCAGGCCGCCTCCTCGGGCATCAACCTGGTCGGTCTGCCCTGTGGCACGAGCTCCACGACGGTCATCAACGTGACCGCGAAGCTCAGCAACGGCAAGACGATCACCGAGCACCACGTCTACCATCTCTGCGTCTAGGCGCATGAGAATCGTAGGCTGATCCGATTGGCTTGCGAGACCCCGGGGGCCACCGCCCCCGGGGTCTCGTGCATCTGAAGCCCCGACCCGATATATCGGATAGACCAAGGCTAAAGTCAGGAAGACATGGCTCACGAACTATCACCCGGCGCGCGCTCCGACTCCCGGCGCGCGCCCAAGATCGCCCACGGAATGCAGAGCGACAGCTTCGAGCGACTCTTCGAGGAGCACGCCGAGCGGCTCTTCGCCTTCCTCGCCTACCGGACCGGCAACCGCGTCCTCGCCGAGGACCTCCTCTCGGAAACCTTCGAGCGCGTCCTGCGCTCGCGGCGACGCTTCGACCCCCGCCGCGGGAGCGAGCGGCGCTGGCTCTACACCATCGCCCTCAACCTCCTCCGCGACCACGCCCGCCGTCAGGTCCACGAGAACAGCCTCCTCCAAGGCGTCGGCGCGGAAACCCCCCAGAGCTCCGACTCCGGCCTCGACGCCGTCGGCAGCCGCGACGAGCTCACCCGCGCCCTCGCCCTCCTCTCCGACGACGAGCGCGAGGCGATCGCGCTGCGCTTCGGCGCCGACCTCAAGCTCCGCGAGGTCGCCCACGTCCTCGGCGAGGGCGAGAGCGCCGTCGAGGGCCGCATCTACCGCGGCCTGCGCAAGCTCCGCGAGGAGCTCGGCGAGTAGCGCCCTCGGCCCGCGGGCCTATTCGACCGTGAGCGTCGCCCGCATCCCCAGCCGCTCGTGTTCGGGCAGCGAGCAGAAGAGCGTGTAGGACCCAGGACTCATCCTCACGTGCAGGTCACGCAGGGTCCCCGCGGGGGTGTTCGGGACGGCCCCCGCCTGTCCCTCCCCTCCCGGTTCGGCGAGGTTCATGTTGTGCGGGTCTTCCCCGCGGTTGATGAACTGCAGGATCACTTCCCCCGCCGGGACGCTCGGACGCGAGAGCGTGAAGGTGTACTCCCTCGCGATCACCTCCACCCGCGCCGGCGCCGGGGGACCCGTGGGAAGCCCCCCGACGGGCGACCCACCCTCAGGCAGCCCCGGCGGCGGGGAGCCCGGTGAGCCCGAAGGAGGGGAGGGGGAGCCCGATCCGGTGGGCCCTCCGCTCTGCGAGGGTGCGCCCGGCGCGGGGGAGCCCTGGCCCGAACGGGTCGATCGACCGTGCCCTCTACGCCCCGGGACCACGCAGTGGCGGGTGCGTCCGCGGCTGACCCGCCGGCACGCCCGCGCCCGGTGAGCGGAGCGGTGGGAGCGCCCCGTCGCCGCGGTGGGGCCCACGCAGAGGGAGCCCATGGCGAGCGCGCAGAGCGCGCAGATCAGCGGCCCCCGGGGCATCGCTATTTCACCAGGGTCCAACGGGGGAAGGAGCTCGCTTCGGGGATCGCGACGGCGGCTTCGGTGTTGAACCACTGCTCGAGGATCGAGCAGTACATCGAGCGAAAGTCCGAGCTGTTGCGGAGGTTTTCGTTTTCGTCGAGCGTCCCCAGGCCGGGGAATTCGCCGGCCATTTTCCCCGCGGCGCGTTTGCCGATCAAGAAGGCCACCCCGCCCGCGCCGTGATCGGTCCCGGAGCCGTTTTCCGCGGGCCGGCGGCCGAACTCCGACCAGAGCTGGATCAGGACCCGTTCATCCAGGCCGCGCGCTTCGAGGTCGCGCTGGAAGGCCAGCACCGATTCGACGCTCGCCCCGAGGTTCGTGCTGAGCGTTTTCGCCTCATCGGAGTGCGTGTCATAGCCCCCGACGCCGCTCAGGGTCGCGCACTTGATCGGCAGGCCCGCGGTGAGCATCTGCGCGAGGACCTTTAGCCGTTCGGCCAGTTCCCCGCCGGCTTCGGGGTATTTGACGGCCGGTTCGGCCGGTTTTTTGGCCGTAAAGACCGCCATCTCTTCCAGGAGCAGCCCCGTGTCCAGCGAGGCCCCGCGCGCCTGCGCAAAGGCCGGCGATGGCGCGGGCAGGGCCCCGAGTTCCGTGAACGTCCGGTAGGTCGGCGCGGCGATCGGTTCACCGAGCCCGTTCGCCCAGAGCTTGTAGTTTTCCGGCGAGGCGATCGCCGCCACGGGCACCTTCGCGGTGGCGAGCGCGGGCGAGAGGGAGTAGTCCAAGGAGAGGCCCTGCAGCGGGTTCCCCGGTTCGCCCGTCGCGTCGAGGAAGCGCCCGATCCAGCCCGTCCGGGTCTGCGCGTTCAGCTCCCCCACCTCCCAGTAGTGGCGGCTCGTGAAGTGGCTCTCGTCCGGCGGCGAGTAGCCGACCCCGGGGAAGACCGTGACCTTCCCTTCTTCGTGCAGCGTCGCCAGGCCCGCGGCCTTCGGGTGCCACATCAGGTTCGGGTCCTCTTTGAAGGTCGCCCCTTCACCCGCTTTGAGCGCGAGCTGGCTGCGGATTTCGTGGTATTTCGCTTCCCCCACGGGCGCAAGCACCGAGAGCGCGTCCCATCCGCCTTCCATGAAGATCGAGACCAGCACGGGCTGGTTGGGCGGGGTCGCCGCGATCGCCTGCGCGATCCCCATTTCCAGGTGCCGTGGGCCGAGCATCGAGGCGCCGTA
>DASZFE010000210.1:0-2858 GCA_035940155.1 Solirubrobacteraceae bacterium
GGCGAGGGCGCGGGCGTCGTCGGGGGTGACGAAGTCTCGGCCCCGCAGGCGCGCGGCGGCCTTGGCGGCGGCGAGGAGGTGGACGGCGGCGCGCGGGGAGGCCCCGAGGGCGACGGAGGGGAGCTCGCGGGTGCGGCGGGCGAGGTCGACGACGTAGTCGAGGACCTCCCCGGCGACGGCGGTCGTGCGGGCCTCCTCGACCGCCCCCTGGATCTCGGCGGGCCCGGCGACGGGGCGAATCCGGCCGAGGCCGAGGGGTTCGAGGCCCTCGCGCTCGAGGCCGAGGAGCTCGCGTTCGTGGGCGGCGCTCGGGTAGCCCACGGTGACCTTGAGGAGGAAGCGGTCGAGCTGGGCCTCGGGGAGCGGGTAGGTGCCCTCGTACTCGATGGGGTTCTGGGTGGCGAGGACAAGGAAGGGGTCCCCGAGCGGGTGGGCCTGCCCGTCGATGGTGACCTGGCCCTCCTGCATCGCCTCCAGGAGGGCCGCCTGGGTCTTGGGGGGCGTGCGGTTGATCTCGTCGGCAAGGAGGACGTTCGTGAAGACGGGCCCGGGCCGGAAGGCGAGCTCGCCCCCGCGCAGGGTCATAGTCCCGGTGAGGTCCGAGGGGAGCATGTCCGGGGTGAACTGCACGCGGCGCACCCGCACCCCGAGGGTCGCGGCGAGGGCGCGCGCGAGGAGGGTCTTGGCGACCCCGGGGACGCCCTCCAGGAGGACGTGCCCGCGGCAGGCGAGGGCGATGAGCATCAGCTCGAGGGACTCCTCGCAGCCGACCACCACGGGGCGGATCTGCTCAAGGACGGACTCCAACAGCTCGTTCATTCGCGCTCCCCCTGCTCGTTCGTCGTTGTCGGGCGCCGCTCGTTCATCTCCGCCGGGCGCCGATCATCGCAGGCGGCCCCGTCGCCCGGCGCTCCGTCGCAACAGGAGGGCGAGGGCCTCGACGTGGGCGAGCCGCGGGGGCTGTCCGGCCGCGGGGGTGGGCTCGGGCGGCCCGAGGCGGGGCCAGCGCGCGGCGACCCACAACAGCGCGGCGAGCCCAAGGAGGGCAAAGGCGAGCTTCCAGGGCCCCGGGAGGGCCGCGAGGCCGGTGCTCGCGCCGAAGCCGTGGAGGGACTCGACGAAGACGAGCGCCCGCGCGGGCGGGCCGGCGAGCCCGAGGGCGAGGAGGGCGTTGTCGGCCTGCGCGAGCCGGGCGTTCTGGAGGGGGGAGGCGTCGGCGAGCATGTAGACCTCCCCGCGCCCGAGGGCGCGCGCGATCAGGATGGCTCCGCCCGTGTCTGCGCCCGCTCCGCCGCCTGCGCCCCCGCCCGCGTTGGAGGAGGAGAGGAGCGTGCGGGCGCCCTTCGTTTCACTCCATTCCCCCTCCCCCGCGCCGCGCACTTCCCGGACGCCCGTGAGCGCGGGGTCGTTCGCGACGGGGCGGTGCACGGTCTCCCCGCCCCCGCCGGGGCTCCAGCCGGGGGGGTCGGGGTAGAGGGCGAGGAGGGCGCCCTGGGGTTCGTGCCCACCGATCACGAGCCGCCCGCCACCGCGGACGAATTCGAGCAGTCGGGTGCCTTCCGAATGCAGGAGGGCGTCCGGGTCGAGGATCACGAGGGTGTTTTTATTTTTAATGTTCGATCGATCGAGGGGCTCGCGGAGCTGTACGACGGTGCGGCCGGCACGGCGGGCGAGCTCCGCCCACGCGGCGAGCCCCCCGGCGTTCGTGGCGTAGGAGGAGGAGACGGGTCCGCTCGGCGCCGGTGCGAGTGCGTCGCTCAGGAGCCCGAGCCCCAGGAAGAGAGTCACAAGCCCCGCGGCCGCGAAGATCCACCAAGGACGGCCCCTCACCGCGCCCCGCGCCACGGGACTCGGAACGCCCACGCCGGCGGCCCCCTTCACCGCGGGGCCCCCGCGCGCAGCAGTCTCCCCCACTCCTCCCGCGCCGCCTCCGCGTCCTCGTTCCCCGCCGGGCTCCCCCCGTAGGCGATCTCCTCGAAGCGGCGCGCGAGCCGGTCGAAGCGCTCGGAGCGCAAGGCGTGGGAGACCTCGACGTTTGAGATCGAGGGCCGGTACTCGATCGCCTCGCGCTCGCCGAGGCCGAGGAGGCCGCCCTGGAAGCGCAGCCGGACGGCCTCTGCGAACCGTCCCTCCCGCTCGGCCGCGGCCGCCGCGCGCTCGATCTCAGCGGCGCTCGGCGGGGGGGCTTGTCCCGCGTGGGACACGGGCGCGCGGGGATCGGAGAGGAGCCGGCGCGTCATCCGGGTCCCCAGGAGCGCGGTCAGAGCGAGGAGGCTCGCGGCGAGGATCCCCCACACCACACCCGACCCGCCGGGCACGAATTCCCCGAGGAGGTTCACGAGCCGGTCGAGGTTGTGGGGCAGGAACGCGAGCAGTTCGCCGAGGGACTGGAGGACCCCGTGCAGGGGGCGCGGGATCTTGGAGGCGTGAAAGCGGGGTTCGGCGAGGATCCGCTGGGCTTCCCGGCGTGCCGCCTCGGCGGCGCTCAAGGCTGCGGTCTCCACCCCGGCGGCGGCGGCCAGAAGGGCGGTCCGCCGGGCCTGCCGACCGACTCCGGGCCGACGCCCGCGAAGCCGCCCCCCGGGAGCGCGACGGCGGTGGGCGCGACGTGCTCGAGGCCGAGCTGCTCTGCGAGGAGCGCGACGTCGTAGCCCTCGTGGCGGACGCGGAGGTCGTAGTAGAGGACCGTCGTGACGGCCGCGTGGAAGGGCTGCGTGAGGATCGACGCGACGGCCGACGCGAGCGAGACGATCAGGACGGCGAGCACCACCGACCCGCTCCCCCCCGTGAGCGCGAGCGCGACCAGGAGACCCACGATCACCCCCGAGACGATCCCCACGAGGACGTTCGCCACGAGG
>DASZFE010000211.1:0-4429 GCA_035940155.1 Solirubrobacteraceae bacterium
CCATCCCCTCGAACATGTGCACCGCCACGAAGCCGCTCTCCCGGCCCGCCGCCGTGCTCAGGAACGCGTCGTCCGGCGCCACCGTCCGGACCTCGATCGGGAAGGGGACCGCAAAACCTCCCGTCGCCACAAGGCCCATCACGCGCCGAACCGCCTCGACGGTTCGCGCGCGCGGCAGCGCGTACTCCATCTCCGTAAAGCGCACCAGGCGTGGGCTCGCGAAGATCGCATACGAATCGTCCACCCGCACGCTCCGCCCCGCCAACGCCGTCACCAGCCGGTTGATCCGCGGGATCTGACCCGGCAGCCGCCGCCCCAGACGGCAGAAGAGGCCGAACGCGTGGTTCGTCAGGAGCACGTCGTTCGCGTACGCCGCCCCCCGCGAGCGCGGGCGCGCCGGCTCCTCCGTGCGGTTGTTCGTCCGCGTCAGCGCCCGCTCCGCGTGGGGGAACACGAAGAACTCAAAGTGATCGTTCCCCGCCACCAGCTCCTCGAAGCGCCCCAGCGTCTCCCCCAGCGGCGCCGGCGCGTCCACCCCCCGCAGCCGGAACGCCGGCACCGCCCGCAGCGTCACCTCCGCGATCACCCCCAGCGCCCCCAGGCCCACGCGCGCCGCCCGGAACACCTCCGGGTCGCTCTCCGCCGAGCACTCGAGCGTCGATCCGTCCGCCAGCACCAGCTTCAGCGCCACCACCTGCGAGGGGATGTTCCTCAACTTTGCCCCCGTCCCGTGCGTCGCCGTCGAGATCGCCCCCGCGACGCTCTGCACGTCGATGTCCCCCAGGTTCTCGAGCGCCAGCCCCTCCCGCGCCAGGCGCACGCTCAGCTCGTGGATCGTGATCCCCCCCTCCACCCGCACCAGCCCCGAGGAGCGGTCCATGTCGAGCACCCCCCGCATCCGGTCCAGCAGGATCAGCCGCCCCTCCGTGCAGGCCACGTCGCTGAAGGAGTGCCCCGCCCCCGCCGCCCGCACCCGCTGACCCGCGGCCGTCGCCCGCCCGATCGCCTCCGAGAGCTCCCCGATCGAGCCCGGGCGCTCGACCGCCGCCGGCGCGCACCCCTCGTCGCCGGCCCAGTTCCGCCAGCGCTCGCCCCCTGCCCGTCCGGGCCCACCGCCCCCGCGCACCCCGCGCGCACCCCCGTGTCGTGTCTCCATGTCTCTCCTCCCGCTAGGCTCGCTCGCAACCGATGGCCGGGCCTGAGCCTACTCCGAGCCGCGCCGGCGCACAACGCACGCGCTCCCTCCCCACCCCCGGCGCCAAGCGCGCCGGCGTCCTCGGCGCGGGCTCCTTCGGGACAGCCCTCGCTCTCCTCCTCGTCCGCGGGGGCCTGCGCACGACGCTGCAGACCCGCACCCCCGAGCAGGCCCGGCTCCTGGAGGCCGAGCGCGAGAACCGCGCCTACCTCCCCGGCGTCCCCCTCCCCGCGCCCCTCCGCATCGAGTCCATCGACGCCGGGCTCGCCCGCGCCGACTACGTCTTCCTCGCCGTCCCCTCCCGCGGGCTCGACCGCGTCATCGCGGACCTCGGCGACCGTGGCCTCGCCCCGCGTGCCGCCGTCGTCTCCCTCTCCAAGGGCCTCGTCCCGCCCGACGGCCTCTCCCCGACGGCGCTGTTGAGCGCGAGCCTCGGCCCCCACCGCGTCGCCTGCGTCGGCGGGCCCGCCCACGCCCAGGAGATGGTCCACTCCGGCGCCGCCCTCGTCGCGGCCTCCCGCGACGAAGCCCTCGCGCGCGCCCTCGCCCAGATCTTCACCCGCGCCGGCGTCGTCTGCGAACAGTCCGACGACCCCCTCGGCGTCGAGCTCGCCGGCGCCGCCAAGAACGCCGCCGCCCTCGCCTCCGGGGCTACCGTCGCCCAGGGGCTCAACGCCGCCGGCGCCGCCGCCGGGCACATCTTCGCCGAGGTCTGGCGCCACGCCGCCCGCCTCGGCGCCCGGCCGGAGTCCATGATCGGCCTCGCCGGCACCGGCGACCTCGTCGCCACCGCCCTCGCCCCCGAGAGCCGCAACCGCCGCGCCGGCGAGCTCCTCGCCGCCGGCGTCCCCGCCGCGGAGATCCCCGAGCGGATCGGGCAGGCCGTCGAGGCCCTCCAATCCGTCCCCCTCCTCGCCCGCGCCCTGGAGGGCGCGGGCCTGCCCGCGCCCGTCACCGGAGCCCTCGCCCGCCTGATCGCCGGCGAGCTCCCCCTCGACGATTGGATCGCCCTCGTCCGCACCACCGTCCCCCCGCCCCCCCGCTGGCGCCGCGCCCGGCCAAAGCCGGGGTTCTGGCGGCGGGCCTGGGGGCGGTTGCGACAGGGCGAGTAGCGGGAGCCGCCTGGCCGTTCGTGGTCGTAGGCTCTCCGCCATGACCAAGTCCGTTTCAGAGCTCCTGTCCGAGCGCGAGGGAACCCGCCTTGACTTCAAGCGCGACCTGTCGAGCATGAAACGAGTCCTCGAGACCGTCTGCTCGTTTCTGAACACCGCCGGGGGGACCCTCATCGTGGGTGTCGAGGATCGGACGAAGGTTGTCGTCGGCGTCAACGATGTGGAGAAGCAGGAGGAGAAGCTCGCGAGCTCCGTAGCAAACGCGATCGATCCCCAGCCCACGGTCCAGCTCGAGATCGCGACCCACGACGGGCGCGATCTGCTCCTCCTACGCGCCTCCTATGCCGCGGGACCCTTCTTCATCAAGGGCAAGGGCAAGGAGAGGGGGACTTTCGTCCGCATCGGCAGCAACTCGCTTCCCGCAAGTCCGGAGAAGATCGCCGAGCTCGAAAGGGCCCGGCGGACGGGCGCCTGGGACCAGGAGCCCGTACCGGGCCTCGCGCGCGAGGATCTCGACGACGAGGCGATCATGCGCTGGTTCGACGCCGTCGGAGAGCGGCCGAGGGACGCCAAGCTGCGAGGCATCGGCGTCCTGGCCGAGCACGGTGGCCGGCTCGCTCCCACCCGTGCCGGGATCATCCTCTTCGGGCGAGAGCGAGCGGCTCATTTCCCCGACGCACAGATCCGGTGCGTTCGGTTTCGAGGAATAGACAAGAGCGACCCGGCGGTCAAGGGCGAGGATGGCGAGGGGACAGTGCTCGACGGGATCGAGGCAGCGGTCGGGTTCATCGAGCGCAACACCGATCGGGTCGTGCAGATTACTGGGCGCACGCGCCGCGAGGAGCTCGATCTCTACCCGGGCCTCGCCGTCCGCGAGATCCTCAACAACGCGGTCGCTCATGCCGACTACGCCGTCGAGGGCGCCTCGATCTTCGTCGCCCTGTACTCCGATCGACTCGAGATATCGAGCCCCGGAACCTGGCCTCCGGGCTTCTCTCGTGAGGATTTCGAATCGGGCGTGAGTCTTCGCCGCAACAAGGCCATCTCGCGCGTGCTGATGCGGCTGGGCGTCATCGAGGGCTACGGGAGCGGGTATGACCGCGTGACAGCGGCCTGCCGCGCAGGCGGCTACCCCGAGCCGGAGTGGATCGAGAACGGACCACAGATCAAGGTCCTACTTCGACCGCATCCCGCCGCCGGCCTCTCACCACGGCTCGTCCACGACATTCCGGAGGGATCGCACCGGACATCGCGAGCCCGTGTTGCAAGGAAAGAGCGCCATGCCGCGGTGCTCGTCGCGATCGAGGAGCTGGAGCAACCGAATACGATCGACATCCAGCGGCGCACGGGCATCTCGACGAGAAGCCTGGGGCGTGATCTCCGCCATCTCCGCGAGGCCGGTCTCATCGAGTTCGTCGGCGCTCCACAGACCGGCTTCTACCGCCGCAAGTAAGGCACGCATCGCACTCTGCCAATCGTCCCCACACTCTGCCACACTCTGCCACACTCTGCCAATCAGCTCCACGTGACCCGTGCGACCCCCCGGGGTATAAGTGTCCGACCAGCGGCGCCGGTCGCGTCCGGCGCCGGACCGAGTCTAAGAAGGAAGTTGTCCCATGAGACGCTCCATCGTTCACCTCGACCACGCCGTCGAAGTCCGCAGATGAGCGATGGTGCGGCCGGCGCGGAGGTGCGCGTCGAGGACGTCGCCAAGAGCTTCGGCCGCATCGATGCCCTGCGCGGCGCCTCCCTGCGCGTCGCCGCCGGCGAGGCCGTCGCGATCGCGGGCCGCTCGGGCTCGGGCAAGAGCACCCTCCTCGCGATCGTCGGCGGCCTGGAGCAGCCCGACCGCGGGCGCGTCCTGATCGACGGGCGCGCGATCTGGAGCGAGGGGGCGAGCGCGCGCGTGCGCCGCGAGACGGTCGGCTTCGTCTTCCAGCGCCACCTCCTCCTCGAGGCCCTCTGCGCGCGCGCGAACGTCGAAGTCCCGCTCCTCGGGGCCAGGGTGCACCGCGGCGCGCGGCGTCGCCGTGCGCTCGAGCTGCTCGACCGGGTCGGGCTCGCCGAGCGGGCCGAGCACCTCCCCTCGGAGCTCTCCGGCGGGGAGCGCCAGCGGGTCGCG
>DASZFE010000212.1:0-2446 GCA_035940155.1 Solirubrobacteraceae bacterium
AAGCTCAGGGTCACCTGGCCACCGCTCTCCGCGACGGTGCCGCTGATTTCCTGCCCGTCGACCGTGCCTTTGATCTCGCCGCTTTTTTCGTCCTGGCTTGAGATCTCGAGGTCGTTCGTGACGCCCCCCGCGGGGCAGTCGCCTTTGGAGCAGGTGCTCGTGAGCGTCCAGCGCCCCTGGAGGTCGGGGAGCGAGCCGCCCGGGGGGGAGGTCGTCGTCGAGGTCGACGTTTCGGTCGTGGACGTCGTGGTCGTGGTCGTGGACCCTTCGAGTTTCGCGGTGTCGGTCCCGGAGGTTCCGTTGCTGTCACTCCCGGGGCCCGACCACGACTGGCCGTCCGCGGAGATCGTGAGAGAGAAGGTCGCCGTGTATCCACCACAGCAGGCGCTTTTGAGTTCGAGGGTGTTTCCTTTCAAGGTGCCGACGACTTCCGACCCGATCTGATCGGTTCCGGTGACCGTGGAGGAGCCTTCGGCCTGCGTCAGTTTGATCGTGTCCGGGAAGTCACTCCCGGCACACCAGCCTTTTTCGCAGTGGTAGTTGCTCTGCCAGGTCCCGCTCACGTTCAGCGCGCCCGTCGACGCGGAGACTCCCGCGGCCATGAAGGCCGCCACGGCCCCGGCGCCCAGGATCAGCAGCACGACCCCAGCCTTCGCAACCCTTACGATCATGCCGTCCTCCTTGAGCTCGCCAGTGAGCGGCCATGCTATACCCCCACCGCCGATGTAGACATGCTCGTACACCCGAGCTCGCTCCCGTATGCGGTATAAGCCTTGAGATGGGAAGCGGAGCGGAGATCAGAGCGCAGCTCCCCCCGGGGCCGCGGATGCCCGCGATCCTGCAGGCCATCGGGGCCTGGAGTCGCCCGACGGCCTTCCTCGAGCGCAACCGCGCGCGCTACGGGCGGCGCTTCACGATCAGGGTCGTCGGCCAGCCGCCCTTCGTGGTGCTCTCGGACCCGGAGGACATCAAGGAGGTCTTCCTCGCGCCGCCCGAGGTCCTGCACCCGGGCGAGGGGGCGCGCATCCTCGAACCCCTCGTCGGACGCAACTCTGTAATCCTCCTTGACGAGGGCCCCCACCTGGAGCAGCGCCGACTCCTCCTCCCGGCCTTCCACGGCGAGAGCATCGAGCGCCTCTCCGCGACCATGCGCGAGCTCGCCGAGCGCGAGATCGAGGGCTGGCCGCGCGGGGAGGTCTTTGCGCTGCACGCCCCCCTCCAGCGCCTCACCCTCGAGATCATCCTGCGGAGCGTCTTCGGCCTGGAACGCGGCGCCCAGCTCGAGCGCCTCCGAGAGCTCCTGGGAGAGATCCTCTCCTTCTCCGAGCACCCCGCCTCGCTGATCCAGATCGCGCAGCGGCCGATCTTCGGGCGGGGACCCTGGGTGCGCCTGCAGAAGCTCCTCGTCGAGGCCGACGAGCTCGTCTTCGCCCTCATCGACGAGCGCCGCCACGCGGAGGAGGCCGCCGGGTCATCCGGCTCTGAAGACGCGCACGGGCGATCCGCTGACGTCCTCGGGCTCCTCCTCGGAGCGCGCCACGAGGACGACTCCCCGATGAGCGCCGCGGAGCTCCGCGACGAGCTCATGACCGCCCTGGTCGCCGGACACGAGACCACCGCCTCGCAGCTCGCCTGGACCTTCGAGCGCCTCGCGCGCGAGCCCCGTGTGCTGCGCTCCCTGGCCGAGGAGCTCGACGAGGGGTCGAGCGAGGAGTACCTGACGGCGTGCATCCAGGAGGTCCTCCGCCTCCGTCCGGTCCTGCCGAACGCCGAGCCCCGGCTGGTCAAGCGGGAGGTCGAGATCGGCGACGTCCGCTACCCGCCAGGGGTCGTCCTGATCGCGAACGCCTACCTCCTCCACCACGACCCCGAGATCTACCCAGAGCCCTACGCGTTTCGCCCCGAGCGCTTCCTGGACAGCCCCCCGGGCACCTACACGTGGATCCCCTTCGGCGGCGGCCGACGACGCTGCCTGGGCGCGAGCTTCGCGATGCAGGAGATGAAGATCGTCCTGCGCGCCCTCCTCGAGACCTGCGAGCTCCACCCCGCCCCCGGCGGCCCCGAGCGCACCCGTCGGCGCTCCATCACGATCAGCCCCGTCCGCGGGGGCCAGGTAATCCTGCGGGATCGCCGCCCCGCACGCTCGCGCCCGAGCCTCTCGGCGAGCCCCGCCGCAGCCTAGCGGGGCCACCTCAGCCCGCGACGGCCGGGGCGATGGCCTCCTCGCCGTTGCGCGCCGCCAGGGAGTGCGCGCGGCTGTCGTGCGAGGAGATGAGGACGGATGCGAGGAAGGCCCCCGTGAGGGCGAAGCCCGCGCCGACGAGAAAGGCCTGGTCATAGCCCTTCGTGAGCGCCACGGCTACTTCGTGCGTGCCCGAGTGGAAGAGGCTCTGGGTGTGGCTGTTGGCGACCGTCGCGAGGATCGCCAGACCGAGCGCGCCGCCGA
>DASZFE010000213.1:0-2399 GCA_035940155.1 Solirubrobacteraceae bacterium
AGCCGGAGACGATGAGGGCGGTCCTCGGGGCCACGCTCGCGGTGCCCGACGGGCAGCCGCTGGTGTGGGCGCTGCGCTCGCTGGGGCACGCGCACGCGACGCGGGTCTACGGCCCGGACCTGATGCTCGCCTTCTGCGCACGGGCAGCGCTGGAGGGGACGCCGATCTACCTCTACGGGGGGCGCGACGAGGGGGCCCTGGAGCTCCTGGAAGGACGCCTGCGCGAGCGCTTTCCGGGGCTTCACATCGCGGGCGGGTACTCGCCCCCGTTCCGGGAGCTGAGCGCCGAGGAGGAGGAGCGGGTGATCGCCGAGATCGAGGCGTCGGGGGCGGCGGTGGTGTGGGTGGGGATCGGCCAGCCCAAGCAGGAGCGCTGGATGCACCGGATGCGCCCTCGCCTGAGCACGCCGCTGCTGGTGGGGGTCGGGGCGGCCTTTGACTTCCACGCGGGCCTCGTGCCGCAGGCGCCGGGGTGGATGCAGCGGGCGGGCCTCGAGTGGAGCTACCGCCTTGCGCGCGAGCCCCGGCGGCTGTGGCGGCGCTACGCGCGCTACAACCCCCGCTTCGTGGTGGCGTTTGCGCGGCAGTACGCGCGCGAGCGGGGGCGGACTAACCTGCACACGCGATGACGGATCTTCGGAGCAGGGCGGACGTGGCCGTGGTGGGGCTCGGGCGCGTGGGGCTGCCGCTGGCGCTCTCCTTCGCCGATCGGGGCCTGCGGGTGATCGGGATCGACCGGGACGGGGGACGCCTGGAGGCGATCGGGGCGGGGCGGATGCCCTTCGAGGAGACGGGGGCGCAGGAGCTGCTCGAGCGGGTGCACGACTCGGGCCCGCCCGCCCGCCTCGAGCTCTCCGAGCGCGCGGCCGACGCGGCGGAGGCGCGCCACATCGTGTTGACACTCGGGACGCCCTCCTTCTCTCACATCGAGATCGACATGCGGGACATCCGCTCGGCGCTGGACGACCTCCTGCCCGTTCTCGAGCCGGGGCACGCGCTGACGCTGCGCTCGACGATCGCGCCGGGGACGACGGAGTTCGTCGCGGGGTACCTGGCGAAGCACCGGGGCTTCGATATCGGCCGGGAGGTCTTTGTGGCGCACGTGCCAGAGCGGATCGCGGCGGGGCGGTTCCTGGAGGAGATCGACGTGCTGCCGTGTCTGATCGGCGGCGTGGGGGAGCGCTCGGGGGAGGTGGCGGCGGAGCTCTTCGGGGTGTTCGGGGCGCGGATCGTGCAGACGACGCCGGTGCAGGCGGAGCTGGCGAAGATCTGGGCGAACATCCTGCGCTACACGACCTTTGCGCTGCCGAACCTGCTGATGATGGACTGCGAGCGCTACGGGGCGAACGTGTTCGAGGTGATCGACCTGATCAACCGCGACTACCCGCGCGGGGGGATCGCGCGGCCCGGCTTCACCGCGGGGACGTGTCTGCGCAAGGACTTCGCGTTCTCGGAGGAGCGCTCGAACGCGCCGGGGATGCTGCTGGCGGTGTCGCGGGTGAACGAGTCGGTGCCGCTCTTTCTGGTGGAGGGCCTGAAGCGCCGGGTGGGGTCGCTGGGGGGGCGGAAGGTGGCGGTGCTGGGCCTGGCCTTCAAGGCGGACACGGACGACGAGCGGGACTCCCTGGCGCACAAGCTGGTGCGCCTGCTGGAGCGGGAGCTGGCGGACGTCGCCGTGCACGACCCCCGCGTGGCGACCCCGACGGCGACGCTGGAGGAGGCCCTCGCCGACGCGGAGGCGGTGGTGGTGGCGACGAACCACTCCGAGTTCCGCGGCCCCCGGACGCTTGCCGAGATTGCCGAGCGGACCCGCGCGGAGTGCCTGGTGGTGGACCCCTGGGACTGCTGGGGGGCGGGGCAGGTCTTCGCGTACGCCTCGGAGCTCGTCGCGATCGGGACGGGGGCGTGAGCCGGGTCCTGGTGACGGGCGGGGCGGGGACGATCGGGGCGGCGGTCGTGCGGCGGCTGCTTGCGGATCCTGCGTATGAGATTCGTGTTTCCGACCAGCGCCCGGCGCCGCAGTGGATGCGGGAGGGGTGTGAGGTCCACACGGGCGACCTGCGCGTTCCCGCCCAGGCGCGGGCGGCTGGGAAGGGCTGTGAGCAGGTGATTCACCTGGCGGCGATCGTGGGGGGGATCGCGAACTTCCACCGTCTCCCGCACACCCTGACGGAGGTCAACAACGCGCTCACCGGCGCTGTCGTCCACGCCGCGATCGACCACCAGGTGGAGCGGTTGGTGTACGTGTCGTCGTCGATGGTGTTCGAGCGCGCGACCGAGTTCCCGACGACCGAGGAGCACGTGGCCGACTGCCTGACCCCGCGGTCCGCCTACGGGTTCTCGAAGCTCGCCGGTGAGGTCTACACCCGCGCCGCGCACGACCAGCACGGCCTGAGCTA
>DASZFE010000214.1:0-8889 GCA_035940155.1 Solirubrobacteraceae bacterium
AGCGGCGTACCTGGACCCGCGCGACCCGCTGGCGGGAAAGGCTCTCGCGCTCGTGCGCGCGGGCAATCGGATCGACGTTGGAGAACTGAACCGAGCGATACTCGAACATGCTGGAGAGCTTGAATAGGTCGCGGCGAGGCAGTGCGCGGGCCGGGCTCCGGAGAGCGGAGTCCCCGCGACTCCTCGACAATCCTGAACATCACGCATCAAAGGTGCGCTCGACCTCGGATTTTGCCGCTCTTGGCGGACATTTTTGCTCGACAAAGGCCGCTCCTTCCGCTACTCTGCCCGCGACTGGCTACACGCTAGGAAAGCGAGCTCGACCAAGGTTTCCTCGATCTTCGAAGGTGCTTACGGAACGCCGGGCACTCGGCCCGGTGGACGCAGTGAAGGGCTGCGTCGACCAGCGATCACCGGACAAGGAGAGCGGGAGCCGGGCTGTTCGAGCCGATGAAACTCCATGGCAGGGATGTCGATATGGCAGATGGGTATGAAAATCAAGGATGGCTTGATGCGGCGGGGATCGGCAAGGAACTTCCGCACGGCCCTCTCGATCCTCGTCCTGCTCGCGGCCCTCGCGGCGATGGCGCCTGGAGCACAGGCGGGCGTGCTCCTGAGCGGCTACGGCGGACCCGGGAGCGGGGAGCAGGCGATCCTCGGCTCCTCCCTCGTGAACGGCCCCGGCGGCAGGGGCGGCTCGGGCACGGGCGGATCTTCGGGGACTCACGGCGGCCCCTCGGGTGCGGCGGGCCGAGCCTCCAAAGGCGCCGAAGCCCCGGGAGCCGGGCCCGCGGGCGGCGGCTCGGGCCCGGGCCGCTCGGGATCGGGCTCGAGTGCGGCGGGCGGTCACTCGCGGCCGGGCGGCGGCTCGACCTCGGCCGGCTCGGGATTCGTGGGCGCGCGAGCGGGCCGGAGCGAAGCCGCGGGCGGGCCAACGGGAGCGAGCGGCGCGGGCTGGCTGAGCCTCTCCGATGCGCTCCTCCTAGTCCTCGCGGCGGGCGCCCTC
Organism: Solirubrobacteraceae bacterium; assembly: GCA_035940155.1. Classification (GTDB taxonomy): domain Bacteria; phylum Actinomycetota; class Thermoleophilia; order Solirubrobacterales; family Solirubrobacteraceae; genus Palsa-744. The sequence continues at coordinate 1,007 of DASZFE010000214.1, forward strand.
GCGCTCACGGGCACGATCACCGGGCGGATCGTCCGGGCCGGGGCGGGTGAGACGTGAGCAGGATGGGAATAGGACCGAGTAGGCCGGGCGGCTCGGAGATGAGAGTCACCCAACAGACATCCACGACGATCCCCCTCTCCTCTGGGCTTCCCGCGACGAGGGGGGCCTCGCGTCACGAGCTGATCGACCGCGCCGGGTTCGAGGGCCCGCTGCAGTGGCTCCTGGAGGGGTCGGGCTGGACGCTCCTGAGGCCCGCGGTGGACTTCATGCTCCTGTGCGCCGCGGTCGCGATCGCCCTGGGGGGGGGCGACGTGGCGCTCGACGACCCCGGTCTCAGTGCGCCCCTGCTCGCGCTCCCGCCGCTCGTGATCCTCCTCTTCCGCCTCCGCGGCCTCTACGAGTCGCGCCTGCGCCCGCTCGTCCTCGACGGCGTCGTGCCCGTGGTCAGCGCGGTCTCCGTCGCCGCGATGGCGGTCGCGGTGATCGGGGTCTTCTTCAACGGCGAGGTCCCGAGCGAGCCCGCGTGGGTCAAGGCGTGGCTCTTCGGGCTCGTCGGCGTCGGGCTCGGCCGGGCGACGCTTGCGCTCACGCAGCGCTGGGCGCGCGGCACCGGCCGCGTGGGCAAGCCCGTCCTGATCATGGGCGCCGGGATGGTCGGCTCGCAGGTCGCGCGGCGCCTGGAATCCCACCCCGAGTACGGGCTGCGCCCGGTCGGCTTCCTCGACGACGACCCCCGTTCGGTCGCGGAGGTCGGCGGGCGCGACGTGCCCGTGCTCGGCACCGTCGAGGACCTCGACGAGATCGTCCGGGAGACAGGGGTGGAGCACTTGATCGTCGCCTTCTCCTCCGTGACCGACGAGCGCGTGAGCCGCCTCATCCAGCGCTGCCAGGAGCTCGGGATCGAGGTCTCCGTGGTGCCGCGGATGTTCGACACGATCAACAATCGCATCGGCTACGACACCGTCGGTGGCCTGCCGCTCCTGTCCTTCTCGAGCGTCGATCCGCGGGGCGTGCAGTTCGCGCTCAAGCACGCCCTCGACCGGGTCTTCGCGGCGGTCCTCCTGCTCGTCCTCTCGCCCCTGATCGCCCTCATCGCGCTCGCGGTTCGCCTCAGCTCGAGCGGCCCGACCCTCTTCCGCCAGCGCCGCGTCGGCCGTGACGGGAAGATCTTCCACCTCTACAAGTTCCGCTCGATGTACCTCGAGCGCGGCGGGCCCTCCTCGGCCGCGAACGGCGGGAACGCAGTCCAAGTCGAGCTCAACAGGGACGACATCAGCGCCCTGGACTTCATCCTCGGCGGCGACACCGCCCCGGGGGGCGTCGAGGGCGACGATCGACGCACCCCGCTCGGGCGCCTGTTGCGCCGCACCTCGCTGGACGAGCTTCCGCAGCTCTTCAACGTCCTGCGTGGGGAGATGAGCCTCATCGGCCCCCGCCCCGAGCGGCCCGAGTTCGTCGAGCTCTTCGGGCGCGACATCGTTCGCTACGGCGACCGCCACCGCGTCAAGTCGGGCATCACGGGCTGGGCGCAGGTCCACGGCCTGCGCGGCCAGACCTCCCTGGCCGAGCGGGTGGAGTGGGACAACTACTACATCGCCCACTGGTCCCTCGGGCTCGACCTGAAGATTCTCCTCCTCACCGCCATCGCCGTCTTCCGTCCGGCGGAGTAGCGCGAGGGGTCCTGCGGTCCCACGCCGCTCGCGTCGGGCTCGGGCTCGGGCTCGAGGAGCCGAGGCCCGCTCAGATCGAAGCCTGGGTGTCCCGGGCGAGCCCGGCCCAGTACTGGTGGACCCGCACCCGCAGGCCGTGCGTGCCCAGAGACCGCGGCAGCGCGATCGAGTAGCGGTCGAAGCGGTCGAGCGTGAAGAGCGCGCTGTAGCGCAGGCGCTTTCCCCGGAGGGCTTCCAGGCGCATGTAGTCCCCGACCGGGCCCGAGCCGCTCGCGATGACCCGCCCACGCCGGCGGCGCAGGTGCAGGACGACCCGGCTCGGGGCGCCGAAGGGCGAGGCGAGCGCCCGGGCGAGCGCCGCGAAGGCCGGCTTGCCCCTGGCCGTCGAGGCGTCGGTGAGGCCGAAGTCTTCGGCGCTGGAGCTGTGCAGCTTGTAGAGGACCTCGGCCGCGACCCAGGGGGTGCGCGCGAGCGAGCGGATCGTGTCCGCAATGTTCCGAGCTTGCACCCCCGGGGTCACGCAGCCCTGTTCCTGCTCGATCTGCAGGCGCGGCCAGCAGCTCGGCCAGCCGAACTCGTCCAGCCAGAGGGGCGTGTGGTCGCCCGCGGCGAGCTGGGTTTCATGGATCGCGCGCAGGGAGCCCAGGAGGAGGTTGTAGAAGTGCACCGACAGACCGTCGTAGTAGCCCTGGATGCCCGCCGCGTAGAGGGCGTGCAGGAAGACCCCGTTGGAGCCCACGAGCGAGCCCGCGAGGACCGGCACGGCCGGATCGGCCTGCTTGATCGCGGGGTACGCCGCGCGCAGGAGCGCCGCGTAGCGCTCCGGCTTTTCCGGTCCCGCGAGATAGTCTTCGTTGGCCTGGTCGGGCTCGTTCCAGACTTCCAGGGCCGCGAGCGTGGGGCCGTAGCGTCGGGCGAGGAGGGCCATCGCGTTCGCGTAGTCGCCCGGGTCGCGCGGGGGCCAGGCGTTCGCGCCTTCGGGCCGCCCCGAGGCGCACGCGCGCAGCAGCTCCGCTGGCGCGCTCGAGGCCCAGCAGGGCGTGGAGTCGACGATCATGATCACCCCGATCCCCCGCGCGCTCGCGTCCGCGGTGAGGCGATCTAGGAAGGCGAGGGCGCGCGGGTCGAAGGAGCCCGGCCCGTGGGGCTGCAGGGCCGACCACGGGACGTAGGTGCGCACGACCCTCGCGTGCAGCGCGCTCGCCGTCGCCAGATCCGCGTCGACCTGCGCCGGGAAGGGTCCGCTCCCGAGGCCGAGGACGTTCACGCCGCCGAGCGGGGCGGCGCTCGCGGCGGTGCACGCGAGGGCCGCCGAGAGGAGGGGCGCCGCGAGGGACGCGGTGAGCACGCGCGCCGCCCTGCGGATGCCCGCGGCTGTGAGGATGCCCGCGGCCGCGGGCATGGACAGGCGTGGTGGCACGCTCATACAATAGTCGCGCGCGCGCCCTCCCGCCGACGGGGGCGCATAAGGGCCCTAAGGGCCTATCCCGGTAGAGCCGCACACCTGGGTGCGGCCGATGGCCTTCGCGGGGCGGCGTCCTCGGGCTCGACGTGGCACCACCACGTCTTCGCCCTTGCGTCCTTGCCCCACTCGACCCTCGACCACCCCAGCCGCACATCTCTACCGGGATAGGCCCTAAGCTTCCCGGTGATGTCGCCGACGTGGATCTGGATGCAGGGGGCGATCGTCGTGTTCGTGCTCATCGGGATGGTCATCGCGATCGTCAAGCTCGTCTGAGGAGCCCTCTGCGCCACCTGGGCTCCCGCGGGGGCGCGAACGCGGGGAGCTCGACCTCGGGGCGCGGCGGGGGGGTCTCGTCGCGGAGGATAGCCCCGGGGACCTCCTCGGTGAGCCAGCTCGCGAGCGGACCCAGGCCCGCGTCCTCCAGCTCGTGAAGGACACCCGGGGGGCGGTGCTCGGCGTCGTGGGCGTCGGAGGCGACGTTGTGGATCATCTCTTCGCGGACGAGCTCGCCCGCGAGACGGCGGGCCTCGGGGCCAAAGCGCCCGACGAAGGCGCCGGCCGTGACCGAGGTCAAGACCCCCGAGCGCACGAGCCGATCGAGCATCGAGCGGTCGCGCTGGAAGGCCGGACAGCGCTCGGGGTGGGCGAGGAGGATGCGGTGCCCGCGGCGCTGGAGGTCGAAGACGACGACGTCGAGACCGCTCGCGACGGGCGCGAAGGGCGACTCGAGCAGCAGCCAGCTTCCGCCCGCGAGACCCAGGCGGGAGAGCTCCGCGGGCTCCATGTCCACGGCGCGCGTGATCGCGACCTCCGCGCCCGGGAGGACCTCCAGGGGGAAGCCGTGCTCGGAGAGGCCCCGGTCGAGCTCGCGCAGGACGCGGGCGATCGTATCGGCGTCGTTCGGGTAGCGCCAGCTCACGTGCGGGGTGGCCAGGAGCGTGCGCGTCCCCGCCGCGAGCGCGGCGCGTGCGAGCGCGAGCGAGCCCTCCATGTCGGCGGGACCGTCGTCGATTCCGAAGAGGACGTGGCTGTGGGTGTCGATCATCGGTGCACTCGCCCATCGGCAGGGAGCGTCCTCCAGGTTAGGGCGCATGGGTATGATCGGTCGCGCCGATGTTCAGATCGATCGTCGTCGGGACCGATGGCTCGGACACCGCCACACAGGCGGTGCGCCAGGCCGTGGACCTCGCGCGGTCGGTCGGGGCTGGCCTGGAGCTCGTGAGCGCCTACGAGCCCGTCCCCGCGCAGCGCCTGCACGAAGAACGCCGCGACGCCCCGGAGGACCTCCAGTGGGCGATCAACCCCCGCGAGGACGTCGACGCGACGCTCGAGGCCGCCGCGGCGATCGCGCGGGAGGCGGGCGTGAAGGTCAACACCTACGCCCGCCAGGGAGACCCCGCGGACGCGATCCTCGACGTCGCCGAGGAGCGCGAGGCGGACCTGATCGTCGTGGGCAACAAGGGAATGACCGGCGCGAAGCGCTTCCTTCTGGGCTCCGTCCCGAACAAGGTCTCCCACCACGCCCCCTGTTCGGTCATGATCATCCGGACCACCTGAGCTCAGCCGAGGACGCGGAAGCTCGCCGCCGCCGGCTTGCCGGATCGCCCGGCGGAGGTCGGCACGGCCTGGAGCCGATAGCGCCCGGGGGCGAGCGCGTGGCCGTCGAGGCGTCCGGTGAAGCGCAGATCGTTCCACCCGGCCCGATCGAGGTGCGTGAAGCTCCCAAGCGTGACGTGCCGGGCGCAGCCGCCCGCCCGGCGTCGCGTTCGCCGGTGTGAGCGTGCGCAGCCGCGTCGCCCCCGGCGCGAGGTGACGCGCAGAACCGTGAAGGTCGTGCTCGCCGTCTCGGAGGCGGTGTAGTCGAGCCTCGCTCCCGTGGACGCTCCCGCGTGCCCCGCGCGTCCCGTCCGCGCGATGCTCGCGCCGTGGGGAGAGGCGAGGAACGCGCCCGGAGTGATGCTCAGCCCGTGGATCGTCGGCCGCCCCGCTCGGGCCGCATCCGCTCCGCCCCCGTTCCCGACCGCGGGCGGATGGCTGGACGGGGGCGTCTGGACCCCGCCGCCGGGCGCAGGCGCTTTGCCCGATCCGCCCCCGGGAGGGGAGCCTTCTTTGGAGGGCGGCGGGCCTTCTTTGCCGGGCGGGGATTCTTCTTCGTCGGGAGGCGGGCCGCTCCCCGGTGCGACGTAGCCGAGGCCGTAGCGGGTGGTGGTCGCCACGGGCGCCCCGTTGGCCCAGTCGATCTCGAGCAGCTCCCTCGTGTTCTGGAGGGGGGCGAGTTTCGCGACCACCTGCTGCTTGCCCGTGTCGATCACGTACCCCGAGTCGCCCACGTAGACGAACCGCCCGTCGCGGCTGGACTGCAGCCAGCCCGATCTGTTGCAGTCGTAGCCGCACGGGCTCTCTTCGCCTTCGATCGACGGGGCGATTTTGATGCTCGCGATCAACGCGGGGGCCTTCGCGGGGAGCCCGCTGACGTCGAAGACGTGAACGTATTCGTTCGGGGCGTCGAAGACGTAGAGCCGCCGCTCGTCGGGCGTCAGGGTGATCCCGTGGCTCGGGGCCGTCAGCGGGAAGCCCCCGGGGAGGCCGAATTCGGGGTTCAATTCGGGCAGGGAGATCGTGTAGAGGACCTTCCCGGTCGTGATGCTCGAGACCTGGAAGCCGAGGAATTTCGTCGCGGTCGTGAACGCGAGCGTGTCGGCGCCGTTCACGGTGAAGGGTCGGACGCTTTCCACGAGCGGGCCGATCTTGCGGACCACCTTGTCCGTCGCGGTGCTCGCGACGTCGAGGTAGTTGTAGCTGCGGCCCCCGAGGAAGACGTACTTGCCGTCGAGGCTCACGATCGTGTTGTGCGCGCCCGCGCCCCCGTGGATCTGTGCGCCCGTCGGTTTGCCGCTCGTGGCGTCGATCACGTTCCAGATACCGCTTAAGTCGTTCTCCCCGGTCGGCATGTAGATCACTTTGCCGTCTGCGCTCAGCGCGCCGCTGTCGATCGGGAACCCGAGCTTGCGGTTCCAGAGGACTTCTTCGGAGACGAGGTCGTACGCGAGAAGCCAGCCGTTGGTGTTTTCCGCAGGCCCGTCGCTGCCGTGGCTGATGTAGAGCACGTGCGTCGCCGGGTTCACCATCACCCCGCGCACGCCGTCGGTGTCGGGGAGGCCGTGGACTTCCTGGACGAGCTTCTGGCCTTCGTCCATGTCGTAGACGTACATCCCGCCCACCGGGAAGACGTACTCGTAGTGGTGGACCGTCGCGGACCCCGCCGTTTCCTGCGCCGGTCCGGCGAGGGCGACCCCCGCGCCGAGGACCATCGACGCGAGGAGGAGCATCGTCGCCAGGATCGCCCCCGCGCCCGCAATGCGCGGGTCGGGTGGGGTGGGTCTGTGGGGAGCGCTCAGGGCGTTGCGGCGCGCACCGCTCTCAGGGCTTCGTGGCACTGACCACATAGTGCCAGCCCGTCCATCGGAAGGGCGCAGCGCCCTGATCGGCGCGGCGCTGGAGCCGATCGTCGATGCGCACGGCGCGCCGTTCGCCGAAGAGGGGGCGCCCGAGCAGGGTCAGCGGCCCGAAGCCGATCGTCCGCCGTCCGAGGGGCCGCAGGCCCGCGTCGAGCACGAGCCGGTCGATCCGGCGTGGAGAGTCCAGGCGCGAGCTCGCGAGCCCGCGCCGCGCGCGCCGCGCGACGAGCACGCCCCGCAGGGGCGAGAGGGCGAGCATCGCGCGGGGGTCGGTGAAGGAGGTCAGGCGCGCGCGGTTGTCGGCGGTCAGCACGAGCCGCCCGCCGGGGCGCAGGACCCGGGCCATCTCCGCGATCGCCCCACCGGGGTCGTGCAGCCAGGGGATCACCCCGACGGCTATGACGAGGTCGAAGTGGCCGGTCGCGAAGGGGAGCGCGTGGACGTCGGCGACCGCGGCGGCGATCTGCTCGGAGAGCCCCTCCGCGCGCGCGCGCTCGGCCGTCGAGCGGGTCATCTCCTCGCTCGCGTCGACCGCGTCGATTCGCAGATCGGATCGCGTGCGCGCGAGCTCGACGGTGAGGAGCCCGGCGCCGCAGCCGATCTCGAGCACCCGGGCCGAGGGCGGCAGTGCCGCGGGGTCGGCGAGCTCCAGGACGGCGGCCTGACGGCGGCGGTAGATGAGGCCCTGCAGCCCACCGCCCCGATAGACTTCCTCCCAATATGACGCGGTGGAGTCGAAGTGCGCGTTGACGTGCTCCTGCTGCATCGCGTAGCCGGGCGCAGCGGTCGGGCTGGATGAACCTACGTCCGCCGCGCGGGCGCCGAGTGTATCCGAGGGCGCGACGGGCCGATCCGCGCCCCGATCTCGACGTGAGGACGCCGATCCTGATCTTCGGGCTCGGCCGGGGGGTCTTCCATCACGGCGCGCTCGGGATCGCTCGCAGCGCGGGCAGGCTCGGGATCCCGGTCCACCGCCTCGGCCTGGAGCGCCGTAGCTCGACCTCGGCTTCGCGCTACCTGCGCGAGAGCCGGACCCTCCCGCGGGAGGCGACCACGGAGCAGCGACTGGAGGTCCTCCTGGAGCTCGGCCGCCGTCACGGGCGGCCCGTGCTGATCCCGGTCGACGACGCGGGGGCGATGTTCCTCGACGAGCACGCGGAGAGGCTCGCGGACGCCTTCCTCTTCCCCCGCCAGCCCAAGGGTCTCCCGCGGGCGCTGGCGAGCAAGCGCGAGATGTACCGGCTCTGCCTCGAGCACGACGTGCCGACCCCCTTCGCCTCCTTCCCGGAG
>DASZFE010000215.1:0-2898 GCA_035940155.1 Solirubrobacteraceae bacterium
ACCGCCGCGCTCGTCGCCATCGACAACGCCACCGGACAGGTCCGCGCGATGGTCGGCGGGCGCGACTACAACCGCAGCCCCTTCAACCTCGCCACCCAGGGCGAGCGCCAGCCGGGCTCCTCCTTCAAGGCCTTCGACCTCGCCGCCGCCCTCCGCGACGGGATCTCCCCCGACTCCGTCTGGAGCTCCCGCGAAAAGGTCTTCCACGTCCCCGACAGCCCCGAACGCTTCGTCGTCCACAACGACGAAAACGCCTACTCCGGCTCCAACACCCTCATCGGCGCGACCGCCTACTCCGACAACTCCATCTACGCCGAAGTAGGCCTCAAGGTCGGCACCCACCGAATCGCCGCCCTCGCGCACCGCATGGGGATCACCACGCCCATCTCCACCAACCCCGCCATGACCATCGGCGGCCTCAAGGTCGGCGTCACCCCCCTCGACATGGCCCACGCCTATGAGACCATCGCCCACGCCGGCCAGCGCGTCAGCGGCACCCTCGTCGGCGAAGACGCCCCCGTCGGGATCGCCTCCGTCGACGCCGGGGCCCACCCCCTCCCCGACGGCCGGCGCCACGACCTCGACCACACCACCCTCACGCCCGTCCTCTCCCCCGAACTCGCGAGCACCGAGACCTCCATGCTCCAGGCCGTCCTGCAGTACGGCACCGCCCGCGCCGCCGCCATCCCCGGCTTCGCCGCGGGCAAGACCGGCACGACCTCCAACTACGGCGACGCCTGGTTCGTCGGCTGGAACCACCAGTACACCGTCGCCGTCTGGGTCGGCTACCCCGACCGCCTCATCCCCATGACCACAAACTTCAACGGCAAGCCCGTCCTCGGCGGCACCTTCCCCGCGCTCATCTGGCACGACTTCATGCTCGCCGCCGCCGGAATCGAAAAGACCCGCGCCGAAGAAGCCGCCGCGCGCAAGGGCGCCGCCACCGCCAAGGGGGGGCAGTCCAAATCATCCGAAGCCCGCCCCGAAGCCCCCAACGCGCCCGCAAACGAACCCGCCCCCGAACCCGCCCCCACGCCCAAGTCGACTCCCGCGCCGACACCCAAGCCAACGCCCGCACCGACCCCCGTGCCCAGCGAACCCCCGCCCGCCGCCCCGAGCCCCGCGGCGCCCTCCGCTCCCGCGAGCCCCGCGCCGAGCTCCGGCGGCGGCACCGTCGCCCCCTCGGGCTGAGGCCACGCGATCAGCGGGGGCGGGGGCGGGGGCGGGGGCGGGAGACGTGCGGGTTGCCCTCCGCGCAGAAACGCCAGGGGAGCTCGACCGCACGGGTGATCCCGATGCGGACGCCCACGCGGACAGGGTGATCCCGCCAGGGGCCCCGCGGGGGGAGGATCCGGATCGGGCCACGCGCGAGGTCCGTCCCGTTCTCGGCCAGCTCGATCGCGAGAGCCTGGGTGAGCTTCCCCGGGCCCGAGCAGAGGTCGTGCTCGCGCTCCCGCCCGCGCCGGGCGCGCATCCGCTCGACGCCCCGCACGGGCTCAAGAGCACGGATCAGGACCGCCGCCCCCACCCCCTCCGGCTCGCAGACCGCGTTCAGGAGCGCGTGGATCCCGTAGGAGCGGTACACGTACGCCAGTCCCGGCGCCCCGAAGAGGGTCTCGGTTCGCGGGGTCAGCCCGACGTAGGCATGGCAGGCGGGCTCGCTCTCGTGGTAGGCCTCCGTCTCCACGATCACCCCCGCCTGCCCCCCGTGCTCCACCGTGCAGCCGATCAGCGCGCGCGCGACCTCCAGGACGGGGCGGGCGTAGAAGTCAGCCGCGAGCGGGCGCATCGGTGGGGGCGCCCGGATCGGCGGCGGCACCGGCATCGGTGGGAGTGCCCGCGTCGGTGGGGACGGCCCGATCGGCGGTGGGAGTGAGCGCATCGACGCGCGGGAGCGCCGCGAGGCCCCCGTCGAGGACCGTGCGTGCGAGCTCCATCTGCTCACACACCCGCGCCTGCGCCGTGCCCCCCTGGGAGACCTTCGACTCGAGCCACGACCCCTCCGCTAGCACCGCCACGAGCTCCTCCCGGTGCGCCGCGAGCGCCTCGCTGTGCTCCGCCAGGTCCTCCCGGCTCAGATCCGAGAGCGAGACCCCCTCGTCGAGGACCTTGCGCACGAGCCCCGCCACCACCCCGTGGGCCTCGCGGAAGGGGACCCCGTGGCGGACCAGCAGGTCCGCGATGTCCGTCGCCGCGATCAGCTCGTCCCCCGCCGCCGCCCGCATCCGCTCCCCGTCGAAGGCCACCCGCTCGATCATCCCCCGGGCCGCCGCGATCGAGAGCTCGATCGTGTCCGCCGCGTCGAACAGGTGCTCCTTGTCCTCCTGGAGGTCCTTGTTGTAGGTCAGCGGCAGCGCGTGCAGGACCCCGTGGAGGGCCGCCAGGCGCCCCACCACCCGCGGCGCCTTCGCGCGCAGCAGCTCCGCCGCGTCGGGGTTCTTCTTCTGGGGCATGATCGACGAGCCCGAGCTCCACGCGTCCGGGAGCTCGCAGAAGTGAAACTCCTCGCTGCACCACAGCACCAGCTCCGCGCCCAAGCGGGAGAGGTGCGTCGCGCAGAGCGCCGCCGCCCCCAGGTAGTCGATCACGAAGTCCCTCCCCGACACCGCGTCGATCGAGTTCGGCGCCACGCTCTGAAAGCCCAGCTCCCGCGCCACCCCGACGCGGTCGGTCTGGAAGTTCACCCCCGCCAGCGCCCCCGCCCCCAGCGGCAGCCGGCCGGCCTCGCGCTCCGCGAACGCGAAGCGCTCCCGGTCGCGCGCGAACATCCAGAAGTACGCCAGCAGGTGGTGGCTCAGGTAGACCGGCTGCGCCCGCTGCAGGTGCGTATAGCCCGGCATCGGCTGGTCCAGGCGCTCCTCCGCGCGGGCGATCAGCGCCCCCATCAGACCCCCCAGG
>DASZFE010000216.1:0-2413 GCA_035940155.1 Solirubrobacteraceae bacterium
GATGTCAGCGACGACCCAGATCGACTCCGCCGCCGCGGGCCGCGTGGGGCTCCTCCTCGCGCGCCACTCCTTCGCCGACCGCGTCGAATCCGAACGCCGGGGGGGCTTCGCCACCTACCAGCCCTGGCCCCTGGAGGGCCACTCCGACGCGGACGCCCACGAGGTCGACGCGCTCTGCCGCCTCGTGAACCGCGGCGAAGTCATGCGCGAGGAGATCGACGAGCAGACCTGGGCGGACCTCTGCGCGCTCGACCTCGCGAGCGAGCCCGAGGGGTTGGGGCGCTTCGAGCTCACCGCGCACCGTTCCCTGATCGCCGCGCGCGACCGCCCGAGCCCGACGGCCCGGGGGGACGTCCACATCGGCGAGGACTCCCTGCGCTTCGCCGAGGCGATCCTCGGGGTCGCCCCCACGGGGGTCGCGCTCGACGTGGGCTGCGGCTCGGGAATCTCGACCTGCGCGCTCGGGCGCACCTGCGAGCGGGTCCACGCGATCGACCTCGTCGAGCGCTGCCTCGATGCAACCGCGCTCTCGATGGGCCTGAACGGTATGGGAGCGAAGGCCCTCGTGAGCGACGCCCGCCTGGACAATTTCGAGGGCTCGGGCTTTGACTGCGCGATCGGGAACCTCCCCGGCGTCCCGGTCCCTCCGGGCCTGGAATACCCGCCCGACGGCGCGGGCGGCCCGGACGGGCTCGCGCTGATGCGGTTATTCCTGGAGCGCTGCCAGGACACCCTCATCAACGACCGCGGGGTCGTGATCATGCGCTTCCAGAGCCTCGGCGACGAGCGCGGCCCGCTCCTCTTGGATGAGCTTGCCGAGATCGCCGCGCGCGCGGGCTGGGACATCTCGGTGCACACCGAGAGCCGGATCCCCGTCGAGGTCCGCGCAGGGCTCACGGCCTTCCACGCCCTCCCCGTGAACCCCGGCATGGAGCCCGTGGAGATGCTCGCGCGAACCGACGCGCACCTGCGCGGAACGGGCTACCGGGAGTACTACGCCTCGACCCTCTTCGCCCGCCCGGGCGGGGGCTCGGTGGTCTGGAACAACCTCTCCGCCCCGAGCCTCGTCCACCACCCCCTGCGCGTCCGCACGGACGCCCCCACGCTCGACACGGCGCGGACAATCGTCCCGAACTTCTACGGCCGCGCGCACGACCTCCCGGACTCCTTCTGGGAACTCGGCTCCCTCGCCTACATCTACGAGCCCGCCGTCCGCCTACCGGAGATCGTCGACGCCCTCGCAAAGCCCCTCACTGGCACCGAGCTCCTCGGGCTCGTCTTCGCCGACGAGGTCGCCGCGGACCCCATCCGCGCCCGCTTCCTCTACGTCACCCTCGAGCTCCTGCTCGGGTGCCTGCTCGACGCGGGGGTCGTGGGGGTTGTGGAGTAGCCCTCGGCGTTCCCCCAGGGCCAACTCCTACTCCCAGAGCACCGATATCGGCAGGGCGAAGATCCGCTCGTCGAGGCGGAAGGGCCGTGGGCCGGTGTGCAGGAGAGCGCCCGCTATGAAGCGGTCTCCGAGGCGCTCGCGCAACCACTGGAGGTGTCTCGCGTCGGCGGGCCCGGGGGCCGAGGCGGCCTTAACCTCCACCGCGAGGACCCCCCCACCGGGGAGCTCCGCGATGAGATCCACCTCGTGGGCGCCGTCACTCGTGCGCAGGTGGTGCAGGCGCGGCCTGGAGCGACTCAGCTCGACCTCGGGCCTGATCTGAGAGAGGACGAAGGTCTCGAGGACACGCCCGAGGAGGTCGCCGTCGCGCAGAACCCCGGCCTCGTCGAGGCGCAGCGCGCTCGCCACGAGCGAGGCGTCGACGATGAAGCGCTTCCCGGTCTTCGCGAGACGGGCGAGCCTGTTGCTGCTCCACGCGGGAAGTGTCTCCAGGACGAAGAGGTTCGCGAGCAGACCCTCGTAGGCGATCGCGGTCTTGCGGTCGATCCCGGCGGCGTCGTAGAGGGTCTTGTCTTGCGCGATCCCCGCGGTGCCGAGAGCAAGAGCCTCGAAATAGCGTCGCAACAGGCGCGGATCGCGCCGGGCGCCCAGCAGCTCGACGTCCCGGGTCAGGAGCTGCTCCAGATAGCCCTCGAGCCAGGCCCGCCGAGCGATCGGAGATCCCCCGGAGCCGGATAGATCGAGCGCGGTGTCGGGATAGCCCCCGCGCAGGGCCAGCTCGACGTAGCCCAGCAGGTCGGGCGTCTCAGGCGGTGCCACAAACGCCTCTATGTCAGCCCGAGCGAGCCGATCCAAGAAGGGCTCCCCGGTGGACCGTCCAAAGATCTCCCCGACGGTGAGCCCGTACATCTGCACACGCACGAGCCTCCCCGTGCCCGGCCAGGTCTGAGCGTCGAGGTCGGCCCGGACGCTGCCCGTCAACAGGAAGCGACCCGCACCGGCCTCGTCGTCGACAGCGCGCTT
>DASZFE010000217.1:0-8267 GCA_035940155.1 Solirubrobacteraceae bacterium
ACCGTGGAAGCGCGCCGAACGAAGACGCTATCAGCCGCCCTCACCCCGCGTGACGGGCGATAACAAGTTCTTCACATCCTGTACACATCCGCGACGGAGACTGCCCGAGGATGTCCTTCTCGACCCTCCCGGAGGGCCCGGCGGCGCTCGGAGCGGCGCCCGGGGTCGCAGGCTGCCCGGCATGTGGCTCCCGGCTGGCCCACGACCAGCGCTACTGCGTGGAGTGCGGCGCGCGGCGCGGGGCCCTGCCGCCGGCCGTCGCCGAGCTGGTCGACCTCGCCGCCCACGGCGCCCCTGACGCCTCGCACCACCCGGCCGCGAGCGACCGGGAGGCGGGCGTCCCGCCCGACCACGCCGCGGGCGTCCCGCCCGAGGACGACGCGGGCGTCCCACCGCTGCCCACCCCCGCCGTCCTCGGGGCCCTGGTGATGGCGCTCCTGGCCTTCGGCGTCCTGATCGGCTCGGCCGCCGGCCCCCTCAAGCCCGGCGGCGCCGAGGCCTCGCCCCTCGCGCTCGCGCTCGCACGAGGAGTGGCGCGCGCCGCCGCCAAGCCGCCGCCCGTGGGCGAAGCCCCCGAAGCCCCGACGCCGCCGCCGGCCGAAGAAGCGGCGACGCCCGCGTCCACCGCCGCCACCGAAACCGCATCCCGGTCGCCGAGCACGACCAAGACGAAAACCTCACAGCCGAGCGCCGGCAAGGGTGGGGGCGAAGGCGCTCCCGCTCCCGGCGCCGAACCGCCGCCGATCAAGCACGTCTTCCTGATCGTGCTCGCCGACCAGGGCGCCGGCGCCGCCTTCGGCCCGAGCTCGCCCGCGCCCTATCTCGCAAGGACCCTCCCCCACGAAGGGGAGCTCCTGCAGGACTACTACGCGGTCGCCGGCGGCGAGCTCGCCAACTCGATCGCCCTGATCAGCGGACAGGGGCCGACTCCCCAGACGGCCGCGGACTGCCCGACCTACGCCGACCTCGCTCCCGGCACCGTCGGCGGCGAAGGCCAGGCGCTCGGAAGCGGCTGCGTCTACCCGCGCCAGACCCTCACCATCGCCGACCAGCTGACCGACGCGGGCAAGACCTGGAAGGCCTACGTCGAGGGAGTCGAAGCGGGCGGCCCGGGGCAGCCGGCTGGCCCGGGCCAGCCGGCGAGTTGCCGCCACCCTGCCCTCGGCGCCGCCGATCCCAACAACGCACCTGGACCGGGGGACCCCTACCTGACGGGGCGCAACCCCTTCGTCTACTTCCACTCCCTCACCGACACCCCCGCGTGCGCGCAGGACGACGTGGGACTCCCCCGGCTCGCGCCCGACCTCAAGAACGCCCGCGCCACCCCCTCCTTCGCCTACATCGTCCCCGGCCGCTGCGACGACGGCTCCGAAGAACCCTGCGCCCCCGGCCGGCCCGCGGGCTTCCCGACGGCCGAAGCCTTCCTGCGCAAGGTCGTCCCTGAGATCGAGGGGTCCCCCGCCTACCGGGAAGGGGGGCTGATCGCGATCACCTTCGACCAAGCCCCCCAGACCGGACCCGCGGCGGACTCGAGCGGCTGCTGCGTAGCCGGCCCCTATCCGAACCTGCCCGCCGGCGGCCCGAGCGGCGGCGCCACCACGACCTCCCCGGCGACCCCGGCGGCCGGGAGCGGCACGGCCCCGGCGACGACGCCCTCCGCGACCACGACGACCTCCGCGACGAGCACGACGCCCGCGGCGACGGCGGGCACGCAGACCGCCTCCCCGGGCGGCGGGCGCGTCGGACTGCTGCTGATCTCCAAGTACGTCAAACCTGGCACCCTCAACCTGACGGGCGAATACGACCACTTCTCCCTGCTGCGCAGCATCGAGGACATCTTCGGGCTGCAGCCCCTCGGCTACGCCGGCGCCAAGGGCCTGCTCGTGTTCGACAGCAGCGTCTTCAACGCCCGGCGGTAGAGCGCGGCCGGCCCGCCCCCGCGCTTGCGCACGGGAGGATTCGCCCTTCAGGATCGGCGCCGAGCTGCCGACGTCTTGCGTGAACGTCCACCCGAGAGGAGCGAAGCGCCGATGGTTACGCAGACCGCCGAGAAGTATCGCCTTGTCACCCGCAGCGACTTCGACGGGCTCGTCTGCGCGGCCCTCCTGAAGGAGCTCGGGATCCTCGAGGAGATCAAGTTCGTCCACCCGAAGGACATGCAGGACGGGCTCGTCGAGATCACGAGCGGGGACATCACGACGAACCTTCCCTACGTCCCCGGGGTGCGCCTCGCCTTTGACCACCACGAGAGCGAGGCCCTGCGGGTGACGGGCGCCCCCGAGAACCACATCATCACCCCGGACGCCCTCTCCGCGGCGCGGGTCGTCTACGACCACTTCGGCGGCGCCGAGCGCTTCACGAAGGTCACCGATTCCTTGATGGAGGCCGTCGACAAGGCCGACAGCGCCCTCTTCTCCCTCGATGAGATCAAGGACCCGACGGGCTGGATCCTGCTGAGCTTCCTGATGGACCCCCGCACCGGCCTCGGACGCTTCCGCGACTTCCGCATCTCCAACTACGAGCTCATGATGGAGCTCGTCGACGCCTGCCTGGAGCACACCGTGCAGGAGATCCTCGAGCTGCCCGACGTCCAGGAGCGCGTGGCGCTCTACCGCGAGCACGCCCCCGCCGCCCGGGAGCAGCTCCTGGGATGCTCGACCGTCCACGGCAACCTCGTCGTGCTCGACTTACGCGAGGAGGAGATCATCCATCCCACCAACCGCTTCATGATCTACGCGCTGCACCCCGAGTGCGACATCTCCATCCACGTCCTCTGGGGCCTGCACAGGCAGAACACTGTCCTCGCGATGGGCAAGTCGATCGTGGACCGCTCCAGCAGGACCGACGTCGGCGCCCTCATGCTCTCCTACGGGGGCGGCGGACACGAGGCCGCCGGGACCTGCCAGGTCGACAACGCCGACGCCGAGCGCGTCCTCGCAGAGCTCATCGCGCGCGTCAACTCAGACGGCTGATCGAGCGGCGCGGGCGGTCCCGTGAGCGCCGCGGGCACCCGACCGGGCGTCCCGCCGGCTCGATCGAGCCGATAATGCCCCCATGCCGACGTCCAGGGTGAGGCTCCCGCGGGAGATCCGCGGGCCCTACGAGGTCTATCTGAACGGGGTCCCCCAGCGGCTCGGGACCGACTACCAGGTGCGCGACGGCGCGCTCGTCTTCGAGCGGGAGCTCCGCAAGGACCGGATCAGCGGGTGGCGCTGGCTGCTGGGGGCCTGGGGCGTGGGCACCTATCGCCAGAACGACTCCGTGGACGTCCGCTACGAGGCCCCCGACGGCTCGCCCCGGGTGGCCGAGGGGCTGGAGATCGAGCCTACTTAGCCCAAGGCTTCGCGAGCTTCAGGGCGGAGAGGATCGCGCGGGTCGCCGGGGAGCGATTGAGGGTGTAGAAGTGGATCCCCGGGGCGCCCGCGGCGAGGAGCTCGGCGCATTGGAGCGTCGCGTAGGCCACCCCGAAGTCGATCACGGCCTGGGGCTCCCCCGCGCGGGCATGAAGCTCGCGGCGCAGGCCCTCGGGGATCGAGGCCCCGCACATCTTCGTCATCCGCTCCAGCTGGCCCACCTGGGTGATCGGGAGGATCCCCGGGATCACTGGGACCCGGATCCCGGCAGCTCTGACCCGATCGATGAAGTCGAAGTAGAGGGCGTTGTCGAAAAACAACTGCGTTATCAAGAAATCCACGCCCTCCTTCACCTTCTCGGCAAGGTGCCCCAGATCCTCCTCCGGGCTCACCGCGTGGATGTGCGTCTCCGGAAAGCACGCCGCCCCGATCGCGAACGGGTACTCCGCCCGGATCAGCCCCACCAGCTCGCTCGAGTACTCGAGGCCCCCCTCCGTCTTGACCCACTCCTCCTGGCCCGCCGGCGGGTCCCCACGCAGGGCCAGCACATTCTCGATCCCCGCCCCCCGCATCTCCTCGAGGGTCGCGTGCAGCTCCGGCACCGTCGCCCCCACGCACGTGAAGTGCGCCATCGCCTCCAGCCCCAGCTCCCCTTTGATCCGCCGCACGATCTCGATCGTCTTCCCCCGCGTCGACCCCCCCGCGCCGTACGTCACCGAGACGAACGCCGGCTCCAGCCCCCGCAGCTCCCGCAGGGCCGCGTACAGGTTCTCCTCCCCCTGCTCCGTCTTCGGCGGGAAGAACTCGAAGGAGAAGACCGGCCCATCGGCCGCCAGAAGCTCGTCGATTCGCACCGCCAAAGCCTAACAGGGTCGTGTCAAGGTTTCGAGGGGCGCGCCGACGAGAGTCGCATCAAGGCCCCGCGGAGTCCGCCCGAGGCCTCGCCCGCCAGCGCTCCGGCATCCCGGCGATCCGCTCCACCGCCCCCGTCAGCTCCAGGTGGTCGAGGATCGCAAGCGTCTCCGTCAGCGCCCACGGGGCCGCGAACTCATGGATCGGTTCCCCGTAGACATGCGGCGCCACTTCGAAGGCCGTGAGCTCCGCGCCGCCCGCGAGCGCCGCGACGGCCCGCCCGAGGCGTTCGTGGACGAGCTCCCGATTGCCCTCGATGTGGGCGTGGACGTCCGCGAAGGTCCGCCCGTGCCCGGAGAGGCACAGGCGTGCGCCGAGATTTTTGACGACGTCGAGGGATTTGAGGAATTCCCCCAGCGGGTCCGGGGTGTGGCCGTAGTCGAAGAACAGCGAGATCCGCCCCAGGAGATGGTCCCCGGAGATCAACAGCCGCCGCTCCGGCTGGAAGAGGCAGACGTGCGAGGGGGCGTGCCCCGGGGTCTCGTGGACGGTCCATTCCCCCAGGTCCGTCACGACCCTCACCCCCGGCAGCAGCGGCCTGTCGGGAGCGATCATCGCCGCCACCCCCGAGCTCTGCTCCGCGCGGTCCGCCGCCAGGCGGCGCAGGGGCTCCTCCGGGACGCCCCCCCGCCGGGCCACCTGGAGGCGTCGCTCCAGCGCCGCGGCCGGTTCTTCCACCATCCCCGCGACGTGCGTGTAGCTCGGGTGGATGAGGAGCTCGCACCCCGTCCGCTCCACGATCGTCGCCGCCTGCCCGTAGTGGTCGGAGTGCGCGTGCGTGCACACCAGCAGCCGGACCTCCTCGAGGGCCAGGCCGCACATCCCCATCGCCCGCTCGAGCTCCACCATCGAGCCGGGGCCGTGGTAGCCCGTGTCGAAGAGCACGACGCCCCCGTCCGCGGCGACCGCCCAGGCGTTCCCGTGCGGGACCCCCGGCCAGGGGAGCGGCAAACGCAGGCGGTACACCCCGGGGAGCACCCGCTCGCCCCGGCCCAGCTCGGGCTTGGGGGACGATCTCCGATCGGTGGCCTCAGACACGCGCCTCGCAGCGTAGTGCGCCCGCCCGGGACACGTCCGCGCGGCGCCCCGCCGGCGGCGTGCGCGCGGGCGCGCAAAGTCCTAGACTGGGTCCCCTCGGAGCTTTGCAAAGGAGGCGGGCAGATGGCTGACGTGCGGACGACCGACGGTGGGAGCGCGAAGACCTCGAAGGTCCAGGAGGCCGCCGCGGGCATCCACCAGACGGGGGCGCCGGTGGCTCGACGCTCGCGCAGCGCGACGGAGCGGATCGCTCGGGAGTACTTCCAGGCGATCAGCGACCGGGACCTCGAGGCGGCGGTGGCGATGTGGGTGCCGGGCGGGCGGGAGAACGTGCGCGGCCAGGTCGACGTGGTCGCGCCCGAGGGCGTCCGGGCCTTCATCGGGGACCTCCTCGAAGCGATGCCCGACCTCCGCTTCGAGCTCCTGAGCACCACCACCGAGGGCGAGCGCTGCGGGGTGCAGTGGCGACTCAAAGGGACCTTCGCCGGCCCGGGCTCCTTCAGCGGGGTCGCCCCCACGGGCCACCCGATCGTCCTGGAAGGAGTCGACCTGCTGACCGTCCGGGAGGGGCTGATCCAGAGCAACGACGCCTTCTCCGACACCCTCGCCTTCCCGCGCCAGATCGGCATGATGCCCCCGGCGGGGTCCGCGGGGGAGCAGCGGATGATGGGCGCCTTCAACCTCAAGACCCGCGTCACGAGCGCCGGGATGGGCGAGGCGAAGCTCGTCGCCGAGGGCGTCTGGGTCGTCCAGGGCCAGCCCGGGCGCTGCAACGTCTACCTGATCGAGGACGGCAGCGGGGTGACCATGTTCGACGCGGGCGCCCGCACCATGGTCCGCGCGATCGCCTCCGCGGGCGCGCGGCTCGGGGGGATCACGCAGATCGTCCTCGGCCACGGCCACACCGACCACCGCGGGAGCGCCCCCGCCTTCGACGTGCCGACCCTCTGCCACCCCGACGAGGTCATCGACGCGGAGGGCAGCGGGGGCTTTCGCTACTGGCCCCCCTCGCTCGCGGGGTTCCCGACGCCCCAGCGCCAGATCCACCGTCTCCTGCACCGGATGGCCTGGGACGGGGGGCCCGTGAAGATCGCCCGGACCCTCCGCGAGGGCGATGAGATCGCGGGCTTCCGCGTCATCGACATCCCCGGCCACGCCCCCGGGCAGATCGCGCTCTGGCGCGAATCCGACCGCCTCGCGCTCAGCACCGACTGCTTCTACACCCTGGACATGTGGGGCCGGGACTGCGAGCCGAAGCTCCCCGAGGACGTCTACAACTACGACACCGAGCTCGCCCGCGCGAGCCTGCGCAAGCTCGCCGCCCTGGAGCCCGCGGCGGTCTGGCCGGGCCACGCGAAGGCCGTCACGGGCGACGTCCGCGCCAAGCTCGAACGCGCCGCCGGCTGAGCGTCGCCGCCTGGCGTGGGCAGACGCAGCCGCCGACGGGAGCGCCACGGAGACCCCGCCGCGGGCGGCGCCCCCGTGAGCCTCCAGGCCCCCACCAGCGAGTACCGCGACCCCGAGGGGAACGTCCTCACGCTCCGCGGCTCCCTCTCCCCGGCGAGCCGGCGAGAGTACGCGGCGGTCCTCGCGGGAAACCCCCTCTCGCGCGAGGACGCCTGGCACCGCGCGGTCGAGATCCTCTTCGAGCGCCTCGCCGTCCGCTGGGTGATCGCGGACGCGCCGATCGAACGCCAGAACGACCTCCTCGCGCGCCTGCGCGCGGCAAGCCCGAGCGAGCGCGCCTGGGTGCGGGAGGTCCTGCGGGAGCACTGCGCAGAGCACTTCCCCGACGTCCAGGCGCCCTGAGCGCGTTCAGTCCAGCAGCTCCAGGCGCGGCCCGTGGGGGAGGCCGGCGGCGACGAAGCGGGCGGTCGCGGGGCTGAGGAGGAACTCGAGCGTCTCGCCCGCCTCGGAGCGGACCTGGATGCGGCGTCCCTCCTCGTGGACCGCGAGGACCGTCGCCGGCTCGGCCCCGCCGCCGAAGTGGATCACCCGGGCGCGCGCGCCGGGCCGCGGGAGGGGTCGGGAGGGGCCGAGCATGGAGGGATCGTAGAGCCGGCCGGGGGGCGCGCCTCGCTCTCGCATACGATCAGGCGATGCGCCGGACGAAGATCGTCGCGACGATCGGCCCGGCCTCGCGCGATCCACAGACGCTCCTGCGGATGGTGGAGGCCGGGATGGACGTGGCGCGCCTGAACTACTCGCACGGGAGCCTCGAGGAGCACGCGGAGACGGTCCGGCGGGTGCGGGCCGCGGCGGAGAGGGCCGACCGTCCGGTGGCGATCCTCCAGGACCTCCCCGGCCCGAAGCTCCGGATCGGGCCCCTGCGCGAGGACGTCGTGGAGCTCAAGCCCGGCGATCGGGTGACGTTCACGTGCGGCGAGGGGGAGGAAGAGGGGGACGTGCGGCGGATGCGGATCTCCTGGGCCGGGCTCGCGGACTCGCTGCAGGAGCACGCGGTGCTCTACCTCGCCGACGGCTCGGTGCGGCTGCGCGTCGCGGCGGTCCGGGCGGGAGATCAGGAGTTCGAGGCCGAGGTCGAAGTCGGCGGGGCGGTGGCCTCCCGCCAGGGCCTGAACATCCCGGGGCCGGTGGACATGCTGCCGGCGGTGCCGGAGGAGGATCTTGAGCTGCTGCGCCATGGGGAGTCGATCGGGGTGGATATGGTGGCGCTCTCGTTCGTGCGCCGCCCGGAGGACATCGAACTGGTGCGCGAGCACACGCGCCTGCCGCTGATCGCGAAGATGGAGAAGCCGCAGGCGGTGGAGCGCGCCGAGGCGATCATCCACGCCGCCGACTGCGTGATGGTCGCGCGCGGTGACCTCGGCATCGAGATGCCGATCGAGCAGGTGCCCGCCGTGCAGAAGCGGCTGCTCGAGCTCGCCGGCTGGCTGGCGCGTCCGTCGATCACCGCCACACAGATGCTCGACTCGATGGTCACTTCATCGCGTCCCACGCGCG
>DASZFE010000218.1:0-8086 GCA_035940155.1 Solirubrobacteraceae bacterium
CGGGGGGCGGTGGGCAGGGTGGCGATGGCTTACGTCCTGAACACGGGGCTGAAGTTCTTGATCCGCCGTTCCCGTCCTCGCCTGCCGGGGCTGCCCGCGCTGGTGGGGACTCCCACGGGGCTGAGCTTCCCGAGCGCGCACGCGACGACGTCGTTCGCGGGGGCGCGGGCCTACGCACGGCTGGGGGCGCCCGCGCCGGCGCTCTACGCGCTCGCGGCGGGTCTGTCCTGCTCGCGGGTCTACCTCGGGGTTCACTACCCCTCCGATGTCCTCGGGGGCGCCGTGCTGGGTACGCTCGTGGGTGGCCTCCCGGGGCGCGGGCATCCGCGACGGGATCACCCGGCGCGCGGGCGGGAGCCGCTGTGAGCACGCGGATCGGGATCGTGGGGCTGCCGAACGCGGGGAAGTCCTCCCTGTTCAACGCCCTGACGAAGGCGGGGGCGGAGGCGGCGAACTACCCGTTCACGACGATCGAGCCGAACGTGGCGGTGGTTCCGGTGCGCGACGAGCGCCTGGAGGCGGTGGCGCAGACGGTGGGGGCCTCGGAGATCGTGTGGGACACGATCGACTTCCACGACATCGCGGGGCTGGTGGCGGGCGCGCACGAAGGCGAGGGCCTGGGGAACCGCTTCCTGGCGAACATCCGTGAGACGGACGCGATCGTGCACGTGGTGCGGGCGCACGGTGACAAGGGCGTGGTCCACCCGGAGGGCCGCGTGGACCCGCTCGCGGACATCGAGACGATCGAGACGGAGCTCGTGCTGGCGGACCTCGAGCAGGCTGAGCGGCGCGTGGAGCGCGTGGCCAAGCAGACGCGCTCGGGGGATCGGGCGGCGATCGCGGAGGAGGCGTGGCTGCGGGAGGTCATCGGCGAGCTCCAGGCCGGGCGGCCCGCCCGTGGGGCGCCCCCGCCCGCGGAGGCCCCGAACGCTCTGCGCGACCTGGGCCCGCTGACGGCCAAGCCGGTCCTGTTCGTGGCGAACGTCGACGAAGGCTCCGAGGAGGTCCCGGCGGAGATCGCTGCGCACGCGGCCACGCAGGGCGCGGGCGCGGTGGCGGTCTCCTCGCGGATCGAGGCCGAGCTGTCGGAGCTCGACGACGAGGAGGCCGCGGGGATGCGCGAGGAGCTCGGGATGGGGAGCGCGACGGACTCCCCCCTGCAGAGGATCGTCCGGGGCGCCTTCTCACTCCTTCACCTGATCGCGTTCTTCACCGCCGGTGAGGCCAAGCCCGCGCAGTCCTGGCACCTGCGCGACGGCCTCACCGCCTGGCACGCCGCGGGGTCGATCCACTCCGACATCCAGAAGGGCTTCGTCCGCGCGGAGGTGATCGGCTGGAAGGACCTCGTGGACGCCGGCGGCTACGCGGGTGGGCGCGAACGGGGCACCCTGCGCCTGGAGGGGCGCGACTACGTGATGGTCGACGGGGACGTGATCACGGTGAAGTTCACGCCGTAGATGACAACGGAAGGCCGGTCCGGTTGGGAACGGGCCGGCCCCTGGTATAAACGTCCCCCAGCGACAGACCAAGGCGAGAGGAGACGAGATGGAGGCTTCAAGCGACTACCCCGGGGTCACCACGGGCGACGGTTACGCGGTCGGCAATCTCGACGACCTCGGCGGGGGACCCGGCTTTCGCAAGGTCCGCAAGGGACTCGGCGTCACGGCCTTCGGCGTAAACGCGATCGTGATGCCGCCCGGTATCGAGAGCGGCTCTCACTACCACGACCTCCAGGAGGAGCTCTACTTCGTCCACCGCGGCACGATCGAGATGGAGTTCGGCGACGGATCGGTGCATCGGCTACAGGAGGGCGGCCTCGCGCGCGTGGATGCGACGACGGTGCGCAAGATCCGAAACGTCGGCGACGTTGACGCGATCTACCTGTGCGCGGGCGGCAAGGACGGCTACATCGGCCGCGACGGCCGCGTCCCTCCCGGCGAGGAGCAGAGGGTCAGGGCACTCCACGATCTCTCCGCAGAGCCACACTCGGGAGCCATGCCCGGGACTTCGGGATGAGTGAGGCTGGAGGCGCTGAAATCGGTATAACCTAGTTATACTACGTGCTATGAAGACGGCGATCTCGCTCTCCGACGAGACCTTTCGCCGTGTGGACCATGCCGCCAAACGGCTGGGCGTGTCGCGTAGCGAGTTCTTCGCGCGGGCCGCCGAGAGTTGGCTTCAGACCCTCGAAGACGACGGCACCACCGAGGCGATCAACCGCGCGATCGCCGGACTCCCAGCCGATCACGGGTTCACCGACACCGCCGCCGCGGCCCTCGCCGCGGGCGATCGGGGCTGATGGTCCGGGGTGAGCTGTGGTGGGCCGATCTTGGCCTGCCCAGGGGCTCTGCTCCCGCGCTGCGACGCCCCGTCCTCCTCATCAGCGCCGACCGGTACAACCGCTCGAACCTACGCACGATCACAGTCGTCGTCCTCACAGGCAACGCCCGGCTCGCCGCGCTCCCGGGCAACGTCACGGTGTCCGCCGACCTCTCCGGCCTCGAGGCCGATTCGGTGGTGAACGTCACCCAGATCGCCACCATCGATCGGGGCGCCCTCGAAGAGCGCATCGGCGCGCTGCCCGACTGGCTCATGGCGCAAGTCGACACCGGTCTCGGGCGTGCGCTCGCGCTTGCCCACGCCTGAGGCCGCCTGGCCGGCTTCTCTGTTGCGTGCGCGCTCACAGCCCGAGCGCCACGTACTTCGTCTGCAGGTACTCCTCGATCCCCTCGAAGCCGCCCTCGCGGCCGAAGCCGGAGTGCTTGATCCCGCCGAAGGGGGCGGCGGGGTTTGAGACGAGGCCCTGGTTGAGGCCGACCATCCCGCACTCAAGACCCTCGGCGACGCGGAAGGCGCGGTCTAGGTCGCGGGTGTAGAGGTAGGCGGTGAGGCCGTACTCGCTGCGGTTCGCCGCCGCCAGCGCCTGCGCCTCGTCGGCGAAGGTGGCGATCGGGGCGACGGGGCCGAAGATCTCCTCCTCGAGGACCCGCGCGCCCTCGGGGACCCCGGAGAGGACGGTCGGGGCGAAGAAGTGCCCGGGGCCCGGGAGGGGCTCGCCGCCGATGAGGATCTCGGCGCCGCGCTCGCGGGCGTCGGCGACCAGCTCGGCGACCTTCTCCTGCGCGCGCGCGTCGATCAGCGGCCCGACGTCGGTCGCTGGCTCGGTGCCCCGGCCGACCCGCAGGGCGCGCATCTGCTCGGTGAGGCGCGCGGCGAACTCCTCGGCGACGTCCTCCGCGACGTGGAAGCGGTTCGCGGCCGTGCAGGCCTCGCCCACGTTGCGCATCTTTGCGACCATCGCCCCCTCGACCGCGGCGTCGAGGTCGGCGTCCTCGAAGACGAGGAAGGGGGCGTTCCCGCCGAGCTCCATCGAGACCCGCAGGACCTGCTCGGCGGACTGTTCGATCAGGGTCCGCCCGACCTCGGTGGAGCCGGTGAAGGAGAGCTTGCGGGCGCGCCCGTCGCGCAGGAGGGGCTCGACGACTTCGCCGGAGCGCCGCGAGGTGACCACGTTCAGGACCCCCGCCGGGAGGCCGGCCTCCTCGAGGACCCGCGCGAGGGCGAGCATCGAGAGGGGGGTCTGCTGGGCGGGCTTCACGACCATCGTGCACCCCGCCGCGATCGCCGGGGCGATCTTCCGCGTCCCCATCGCCGTCGGGAAGTTCCACGGGGTGACGAAGACGCAGGGGCCGACGGGCTCGCGCATCGTCAGCAGCCGCCCCTTCCCGGTGGTGTTGGTCATGTAGCGCCCGTGAATCCGCACGGCCTCCTCGGAGAACCAGCGCAGGAACTCCGCCGCGTAGGCGATCTCCGCGCGTGACTCCCCGATGGCCTTGCCCATCTCGAGGGTCATCAGCAGCGCGAGCTCCTCCTGGAGCGCGAGGAGCCCCTCATAGGTCCGGCGCAGGATCTCCCCGCGCTCGCGCGGGGGGTGCGTCCGCCACGCGGCCTGTGCCTCGCTCGCCGACGTCAGCGCCGCGAGGGCGTCCTGCGCGCGCGCGTCCGCGACCTCCACGAGGGGCTCCTCCGTGGAGGGGTCTTCGACCTCGAAGCGTCCGCCCTCCGCCGCCGCGCGCCAGACCCCGCCGATGAAGAGCCCCTTCGGGACCCAATCCAGGACCGCACGCTCCGCCTCCGCCGTACCCTCGATCATCGGCCGCTCTCCTTCCCGTGCTCGCCGCCCAGGGCTCATGGCCGGTGCCGATCCGGCCGATTCAGGGCGTGATGGGGCCACGCTACCACCGCGTGCTCGTGCTGCTCGGGGCTCCCGCGCGTCCGTCCGCCTTGCCTGGGCGCCGCGCGGTCGATCTCGCTCTCGCCGCCGCGCTCCTCCTTGCCGCCGCCGTGAGCCTCGCCGCCGCGCTGGCCGTTTCCCCCGGACTCGCCGCGCTCGCCTCACCGACCCCGGCGCTCGTGGTCCGGGGCGCCGGAGACGGGCACGGGGTCGGGATGAGCCAGGAGGGCGCGCTCGGGTACGCTGAGCACGGCTACGACTACCGGGCGATCCTCGCGCACTACTACACGGGCACCGCGCTCGGCAGGGTGTCCCCGGGGCGGATCGTGAAGGTGCTCGTCCACGGGAAGGTCGGGCGGATTCCCCTCGAAAGCTACGTTCGCGGGGTCGTCCCCGCGGAGGTCCCCTCCAGCTGGCCCCTCGCGGCGCTGGAGGCCCAGGCCGTCGCGAGCCGGACCTACGCGCTCACGACCCACGCGGGGGGCTCGCGCTTCGACGTCTACTCCGACACCCGCTCGCAGGTCTACGGCGGACGCGCCGCCGAGACCGCCCCGACGAACGCCGCCGTCGCCGCAACCGCGGGGCAGGTCGTGACTTACTCCGGTCGCCCGGTGACCACGTACTTCTTCGCCAGCTCCGGCGGGATGACCGAGAGTGTTCAGAACGGCTTTCCCGGCGCCGCGCCGGAGCCCTGGCTCGTCGCGGTCGCCGATCCCTACGACGCGGGCTTCCTGCACGCCTGGACCCTCACGATCGGACTCCCTGAAGCGTCCCGGCGCCTGAGGGGCCTCCTCCGGGGCTCGCTGCGCGGGATCGAAGTCCTCCGTCGCGGCGCCTCCCCGCGGATCCTCTCCGCCGCGATCCTCGGCTCCAAGGGCCGCACCCTCCTCAGCGGCGCCGAGCTCGCGGCGCGCCTCGGCCTCTACGACACCCTCGCCTGGTTCAGCCTCCAGGGCCCCCACGGATTGCAGCCCGAGCCCGACCGCTCCGGCGTCCCCTCGTCGCCCGCGAGCCCTGCGCCCGTCCCTGGGGCTCCCTCCGGCCCCTCGCCCTCCCCCGGCGCTCCCGCCACCCCGGCCCGCGTCGGCCCGGACGGCGGCACCGAAGGCGCCCCACGCCCACCCGTCGGGCGCGAAGGCGGCACGGCCGCCGGGTAGCGCCCCGTCGCCTCGCCCCCTCGCGGGTCGCGCCTCCCGCTCCCCTACGCTGAGGGCGAGCCCGCCCATGTCGCAGCCGCTTCTCATCGCCGACGTCCCGTGGCTCCTATACCGCGCCTTCTTCGGGCTCCCGCGGTCGATCACCGACGAGCAGGGCCGGCCCGTGAACGCCCTCCTGGGGACCGTGAACGCGCTGCTCTCCGCGATCGCCGCCCGCCCGCCCAGGGCGCTCGTCGCGTGCTTCGGGGCCGAGCAGGCCGGCTACCGCGTGGAGCTCTACCCGGCCTACCACGCCCACCGCGACCCCATGCCCCCCGAGCTCGCCACCCAGTTCGAGCGCGCGCCCGAGCTCCTCGAGAGCTTCGGCTGGACGGTCGCCACGAGCGAGTCCCTCGAGGCCGACGACCTGATCTTCTCCTTCGCCCGCCGCGAGGCCGAGCTCGGCGGGAGCGCCCTCCTGCTCACCGGCGACCGCGACCTCTTTCAGGCGCTCGACGAGCGCGTCGGGGTGCTCCAGCTCCAGGGCTCCCGGGAGCCCCTCGAGCTCGGCCCCGCCGAGGTCCGCGAGCGCTACGGGATCGGGCCCGCGCTCGTCCCCGACTTCATCGCCCTGCGCGGCGACCCCTCCGACGGGCTTCCCGGCGCGCCCGGGATCGGCGCGAAGACCGCCGCGGAGCTCCTGCGCCGCCACGGCTCCCTGGAGGGCGTTCTCGCCGATGCCGCCCGCCCCGAGAGCCGCGAGCGTCCCCGCACGCGCGCCGTCCTGAACGAGCACGCGGAGCTGCTGCGGATCTTCCTCGAGATCGCCACCCTCGTCCGCGTCGAGGTCGAGCCACCCTCCGACCACGCCGGCGACTTCCAGGCCGGCGCGCGCGCCGCGGAGGCGCTCGGCATGAGGGGTCTCGCCGAGCGCCTGCGACGGATGGCCCTCTGAGGAGGGCCCGAACTCAGTGCCCGGCGCCGAGCTGGGAGATGTCGATCGAGCTCGCGGGCGCCACGAGGGCGACCGACTTGCCCCAGTCGCTGAAGGAGATCTTGCCCCCTTCGGCGCCGGTCTTCACGACCGCCACCGGGTACGCCGTGCCGGTCGTCGCCACGTAGAGCGTCCCGCCCTTCGCGGCGTCCGTGACCCCGACGGATTCCTGGCCGTTGACCGTCGCGGTGCTCCCCTTCGTGAGCGCCCCGTGGTTCGTGAGCGCCCCGTCGAGGAGGGCGTGGAGGTTCAGGAGGGAGCCCAGCGAGCCGAAGCTCTTGTCGCCCGCGGGGACCTTCAGCCACTTCCCTTCGAAGAGCTGGGGCGCGGAGCTCCCACCGAAGTGGGCGTAGAAGGCGCGGTCGCCCTTGATGTAGGTGACCCCCCCGATCTCGATGAATTCGAAGCTCAGGCCGCTCTGGGTGATTTTTCCCCGCGCGCCCTTGTTCGTGGCGAGTTCGAAGTCGAGCGCCAGGGGCGTCTTGCCGCTCGTCGCGGAGCCCGAGACGTGGACCGAGCTCGCGCCGTCCGCCGCGGCCTTGGTGGCGGCGACGATTTCGTTCGCGCTCTTGGAGGCGACGCCGTTGCCCGATGGGCTCGAGGAGCTCGAGGAGCCGCAGCCCGCGATCAGCGCGGCCGGGAGGGTGAGAGCTGCGAACAGCAGGAACGTCGAGCGATACGGGAGTGAACGCTTCGAGGGAGACGGGAGTGTGAGAGGGGGGAATCGATGGCTCATGCACAAAACACTATTCCCGGGTCCGGATGACTCCGCCCGGACGCCCGCGCTCAAGTTCGCCCTCCGGGGTGCCGAACACGAGAGCTGGGAGCCCATACGAATCCGTCCCTGGCACGGTGTTGACAACAGTATTCATCGGTGTTCTTGCTCTGGCTGCGGCGACCGCGCTCGTCGGCTGGCGGTTGGGCGAGTCCCGTCGCAGGGATCTCGAACGGGAGATCGCCGACCGCTCGGGGGAGCTCGACCGGGCGCTCTCGGAGCTCGAGATCGCCCAGGCCGAGACCGTCCAGCGGCTCTCGATGGCGGTGGAGTTCCGCGATGAGGACACGGGTGCCCACATCGAACGGATCGGGCGCCTCTCGACGCTCCTGGCCGAGCGGGTCGGGATGGAGGAGGAGTTCTGCCGGCGCATCAGCCACGCGGCGCCGCTGCACGACGTCGGCAAGGTGGCGATCCCCGACGCGATCCTCCTGAAGCCCGGCCCGCTCACGGCGCAGGAGCGGGCGATCGTGGAGACCCACGCGGAGGAGGGGTACCGGCTCCTGCGCGACTCCTCCTCCTCGATCCTCGATCTCGGGGCCTCGATCGCGCTGAGCCACCACGAGAAGTGGGACGGGGGGGGCTACCCGCGGGGACTCTCCGGCGAGGCGATCCCGATCGAGGGGCGCATCGTGGCGGTGGCGGACGTCTTCGACGCGCTGACGAGCGATCGGGTGTACCGTCCGGCCTACCCGGTGGCGGAGGCGATCGAGATGATGGTGGAGCAGGGGGGCCGTCACTTCGACCCGATCCTCCTGGACGCCTTCTTGGAGATTCTTCGCGAGTCAGGCTCGGACCCTCGTGCGGCCGGTCGGGCAGATCCGTCGGAGCTCCTCGCGGAGGCCCGGCGGGCATACGCCGAGGCCCTCCGCCGCGGGGACGCCGCGCGCGCGGAGAGCGCGGTGGCGGTGGCGATCGAAGAGGGCATCCCCCCCGAGACCCTCCAC
>DASZFE010000219.1:0-2910 GCA_035940155.1 Solirubrobacteraceae bacterium
CCCGCCGCGAGGTCCCCCAGGCGCTGGTTCTGCTTGGTCAGGAGGATCGAGACCAGCGCCGGGAGGCCGAAGAGGAGCTCGTCGAGGAGCCGCAGGAGGTTGCGGATCAGGCTCGCCGGGAGGTCCACCGGCGTGGCCCCCTCGCGCACGACCCGCAGGTGCGTCATCCGCTTCCCCGGGGTCCGCCCCTGGCCGAGGACCTCGAAGAGGACGTTGTAGAGGTAGGAGACCGCGAACGCCACGATCGAGAAGACCGCCACCGCCAGGCCGCCCCCTCCCCCCGTGCCGCCCCCGACGCCGACCCGGCCGGCTTCGCCCCCGCTCAGTTCCAGGACGACGATCACCACAAGCAGCGCGATCAATATAAAAATCTGTACCCCAATGTCAAAGCAGCGCGCGATGAAGCGCGAGGCGAAGCCCGCGAGCGGGATCTCGAGCTCCAGGCCCTCGGGAGTTCCGACCCGCGTGCGATCCTCCAGCTCCACGCCGTGAACCTAGAGGCTTTTCTGAAAGAACGCACCCCCGTCTGGGAGCGCCTCGACGCCCTCCTCGACCGGGCGGGGCGCCGGCCCGAGCGCCTCGGCCACGACGGCCTCCTCGAGCTCGGGCGCCTCTACCGCGGGACCCTCGCCGACCTCGCCCTCGCCCGCCGCCGCTTCCGGGGCGACCCCGTCCTCGACCGCCTCGAGGCCCTCGTCCTCCGCGCCCGCCACGCCCTCCACGGCGAGCGCGCCCGCCGCCGCGGCGCGCTGCGCGCCTTCGCCGCCCACGGCTACTGGCGCCTGCTGCGCGAGCACCGCGCGACCCTCCTCCTCGCGCTCGCCGCCACGTTCGCCCCCACCCTCCTCGCCGCCCTCTGGGCCGTCCACGACCCCGGCGCCGCCGTCGGGCTCCTCCCCGGCGCCTACCGCGGCGCCGCCAACCCCCACGTCCACAACCTCCCCTCCGGCGCCGCCGAGCAGGCCGGTCTCGCGAGCACCATCTTCACCAACAACATCCGCGTCACCCTCCTCGTCTTCGCCGGCGGGCTCCCCCTCGGCCTTGGCTCCCTCTACGTCCTCGCCTACAACGGCCTCCTGCTCGGCGCCCTCGCCGGCCTCACCATCCAGGCCGGCACCTTCTCCGTCTTCCTCCGCTACGTCCTCCCCCACGGCCTGCTGGAGCTCTCCTGCATCGCCGTCGCCGGCGCCGCCGGCCTCGGACTCGCCCGTGCCCTGATCGAGCCCGGAACCCTCCCGCGCGGCGAGTCCCTCCGCCGCGAGGCCCGCCGGGCCGTCGCCCTCGCCGTCGGCACCGCCCCCTGGCTCGTCCTCGCCGGCCTCACCGAGGGCTTCCTCACGCCCCGCGGCATCCCCCTCCCCGCCGCCCTTGCCGTCGGGATCGGGCTCGCCGCCCTCTACTGGACCCTCGCCCTCACCCGCGGGCGCGCCCCCTCGGCCTGACGTGCGGCCCGCGTTGGCGTTGGTTACACGCGCGCGCGGGCCTTCGCCCGGAGGTACGCCTGCACGCACCGCTCTGGCAGGAGCCCCGGCGGGGCCTCCACCACCTCCGCCCCCGCCCCCGCGATCTGTGCGACCGCGCCCGCCCGCGCCTCCAGGACGCTCCGCGCGGCCAGCGCGCGGTAGAGGGTGGGCGTGTCTCGCGTGCCCGCCGCGGCCGGTGTTGGGGGGATGTCGGGCCCTTCTCCCCCCTCCCGCGCGAGCCCCCGCGCGAGCCGCTGGAGATCCGGGTCGATCGCGCTCGCCACGCTCACCGCGTGCCGGCGCGTCAGCATCGGCGCCGCCAGCGCAAGGGGGCGCGCCGCGGTCTCCTCGACGAGGTCCGTGAAGATCAGGATCAGCGCCCGGCGGGAGTGCCCCACGTGCAGGAACGCCCGCTCGTAGTCGGAGTCCTCCAGGCGCGCCTCCAGGTCGAAGAGCGCCTCGATCGTCCGCCGTCCGCCCAGCCGGCGGGGGTCGAGCGCCCGGCGGATCGAGCCGTCGAAGGCGATCGCCCCGCAGCGGTCCCCGAGCTCGTCGACCGCGAGCGCCACCGCCACGGCCGCGTCCAGGGCGCAGTCAAGGAGCGTCCCGCCGCCGATCGGCGCGGCCATCAGCCGCCCGGTGTCCACGAGGAGGAGCACGTCGCGGTCCTGCTCGACGCGGTACTGGTTGCTCATCGGCCGCCCCAGGCGGGCGCTCGCGCGCCAGTTCACCTGGCGGATGTCGTCGTCGGGGGAGTACTCCCGGATCGACTCGAAGTCCGTCCCCAGGCCCAGGGGCCCGCGTCGCAGACGCCCGTCCGGGGCGGCGCGGCCCTGGCGCAGGCGCAGGACGAGCCGGCGGGCGGTGAGGAGGTCGGGGTAGACCTGGACCTCCGCGGGGGCCGTCGAGGGGTGGCGGCGGCGGGCGAGGCCGAGCGGCCCGAGGCTCGCGCTCGCGACCCCCGGGAGCGTGTGGCGCCCGCGCCGCAGCGCGAGGACCTCCCCCCGGAGCTCCCGTCCGTCGGCCGCGGGCGCCCCGGGACGGATCTCCAGGGCGGGGGTGGCGGGCTGGCGCAGGAGCATCCGCCGCGCGTCCCGGCCCCCCGCGCTCACCGCGAGCGGCGTGGGGGCCCCCCGCGAGAGGACCTCCGCGAGCTCCCGCCGCACCGGGGGGGCCTCGCGCACGGAGAGCCCGTCGATGACGGTCGCCACGAGCACGACCGCGACGAGCCCGAGGACGACCCCCGCGGGCAGCACGAGGGCGCTCAGGGCGAGGATCGCCACGAGGCCCGCACAGCGGGTAGTGACCGTCAACGCCCGTCCCCCGGGCTCACCGCGGAACGGGGGCCTCGGCGAGGACGGCGGCGAGGGCCTCGGGGGGGCCGAAGCGCTCGAGCTCGGCCTCGGGGGTCATGAGGAGGCGGTGGGCGAGGACGGCGGGGGCGAGG
>DASZFE010000220.1:0-1801 GCA_035940155.1 Solirubrobacteraceae bacterium
GCCCGCCGCCGCGAGCTTCGGGAGGTCCTCACAGGCGACGTACTTCCCCGCCGCGAGGATCTCGATCTCCTCGGGCTCCCGCCCCGCACGCCGCGCCGCCCGGGCGACCTCCTCGCGCACCCGCGCCAGGTTCTCGCGGACGTCCTCGGTGCGGATATCGGAGATCAGCTCAGCCATGCACCCTCTGCCCGGCCACACGCCATCAGCTCAACCACGCGATCCCGGCCTGACGGCCCGCCTCGGGTCCCTGGCGGCGATGGGAGAACATCCGCTCGTCGCAGATCGTGCACCGCTGCACCACCTCCACGCGCGAGACCCCCGCCGCCAGCAGGCGCTCGCGGGCGATCCCGCGCAGGTCCAGACGGCGACCCTCCCGCCGGCGCCCTCCGAAGGCCTCGTGGACCTCCTCGCCGACCTCGTAGCAGCAGGGCCCCGCCCCCGGGCCGATCACCGCGACGATCCCGCTCGGTGAGACCTCAGAGGTCGTGATCCCCGCGGGGGAGCCCTCGGACATGACGCTCCCCCGCCGGACCCCCGTGGGCGTCCGTCCCATTCCCCGCAGGGCGCGCACTCCCTCCTCGAGAACTCCCCCCGCGATACCCCGCCAGCCGGCGTGGAGCATCGCCACCGCCCCGGGCGCCCCGAGGGCGACGGGGAGACAGTCGGCGGTCAGGACCATCACGCCCACCCCGCGCACGTCCGTCACGTGTCCGTCCGCCTCGTCGCCCAGCCCCCCACCGCCGTCGGCCCCCACGCGCCGCACCACCGTCCCGTGGACCTGGCGGGAGTGCGCCAGCGCACCCAGGCCGAGAGCCTCCCGCAGCCGCCCCCGCGTGGCCTCGCCCCGGTCGGCCCCGGGGCCCACGAGAATCGAGAGGTTCCCCTCCGCCCGCGTCGTGAAGAGCGCCCGGCCGCCCCCCGGGAGCTCGAAGCTCAGGGCCTCGCCCTCGACCCCCCGGGGGGCGCGCGCCGTCAATTCCCGCCCCGCCCCGGCCCCAGCGCCGCGCGCAGCTGCGCCTCGCGGTCGTCGGGGAGCTCCCCACGCAGGCGCCTCATCAGGGTCTCCCGCAGGCGACGCCCGATCTCCGGTCCCTCCGGGATGCCCGCCGCCAGGAGGTCCTCCCCAGTGATCCCCAGGCGCACGTGGCGGACCTCCCCGAGCCACCGTCGGGCCGCCTCGCGCAGCTCGGGGCCGCCCGCGCCCATGTCTCCCGCGAGCGCGCCGGCAAGGGCGACGCCCTCCACGGGCACCCCCGCCGCGAGCGCGTACAGCGCCCCCGGGCTCTCGCGCGCGGCGGGAAGTCCTAAGCGCAGCCCCGGCACCGCCGCGCAGGCCGCCAGCACCCGGTCCCGGTCGCCGTGGGGGAACTCCAGGCGATCCAGGAACGCCCGCGCCTCCCCGAGCGGCTCCTCGGCCGCGGAAACGGTCAGAGGGAGCGTCAGCGCCGCCAGCAGCAGCAGATCGACCCGGCCATCCCCCGGCAGGAGCTCGAGCGCCGCGCGCGCCGCCGGGGCGTCTAGGCCCAGGCGCGGGTGCAGCGCCCGCAGCAGGCCCCCCTCGTGCATCTTCACGAGCGTCGCCAGGGGATCGGGCTCGCCCAGCGTCAGGCGCAGCTCCGCCCCGAGCCGCGCCCCGGAGACCGTCGAGAGGGCGCCCCCGCCCAGGGCCGCCTCTGCCAGCTCCGCCGTCTCCTCCTCCACCGTGAAGCCCAGGCGGACCCGGTAGCGCGCGAGGCGCAGCAGGCGCGTCGGGTCGTCCCTGAAGCTCCCCCCGTGCAGCACCCGCAGGCGGCCCGCCCGG
>DASZFE010000221.1:0-7366 GCA_035940155.1 Solirubrobacteraceae bacterium
CGGGGCTCGATCCGGTCGTCGGTCATCTGCGGGAAGAGGAAGTCGGGCGCCTCGTCGTGACCGGCGGCGCGCTTGCCGGGTCCGCCGCGGTCGGTCTCCCAGTACCAGAGGGCGAAGATGAGGAAGTTCGTGAGCCAGATCAGGACCCCGGAGACGATCAGCTCGTGGCCGTTGTTGACTTTCCCTTTGAGCAGGAGGTGGGTGAGGGCGACGAGGGAGTAGATGTTCGCGAGGCTCACGAAGGCGGTCATCCCGAGCGCGAAGCGCCGGCGGCGGGGGTGCTCGTGCTCGAGCTGGCGGGGGGTAGCGAAGAACATCCCGATCAGGAGCGCCCCCTCGAGCGCGGGGATCAGCCAGGAGGGTCCGACGGTGAGCCGCTCGGGAAGCGCCAGCTGCAGGCCGATCGCGACGAGGATCGTGAGCTGCGCAGGCCAGAAGGGCTCGGGGGCGGCAGGCGGGGGGTACGGGCGTCCGGGCTGCTGTTCGGAGGGCCGCGCGGGGCTCGCAGGCTGATCGACCATGAGCGCAGAGGTTAAGGTGCGGTCCGGCGGGCTCGCGCGGGCGGAGCGGCGGAGCGGTCGGGTACGCCCACGGGCTCGCCCCCGGGGCCGCTAGCCTTGACAGGGCATGGGGATCGAGTCTCCGTTACACCTGCTCTTCATCGCGGCGGTCGCGTTGATCGTGCTCGGCCCGAAACGCCTCCCGGAGGTCGCGCGGGCGCTGGGGCACGGGATGCGGGAGTTCCGCGAGGCGATGGGAGGGGCGGGTCCCACGGAGTCGCCGGGCGACGCCAGTTCGCCGGGCATGGCAGGGGCGAGGGCAGACGCGGAGGGGCCCGTCGAGGGTCCGGCAGGCGCGGTAGGTTCCCCGGGTGCGCCTGATCGTGGCTCGGTGTGAGGTCTCCTACGAGGGGCGCGTGAGGACGGTGCTCTCGGAGGCGGTGCGGCTGTTGATGGTGAAGGCCGATGGGACCTTCATGGTCTGGGCCGACGGGGGCGGATCGAGCGTGAAGCCGCTGAACTGGATGGCGCCCCCGACGGTGCTCGATGAGGAGCGCGACGCGGAGGGGGTGCTGAGGGGGCTGGTGGTGCGCAGGGAACGCGCGGAGGACCGCGTGGAGATCGCCATCGTGGAGGTCCTCTCGGACATCGAGCACGAGCTCGACGCGAACGGGTCCCTGGAGAAGGAGGGGGTGGAGCGCGAACTGCAGGAGCTCCTCGCGGGGGCGCCCGAGTGGTGCGGGGAGGGCCTGCGGCTGGTCCGGCGGGAGTGGCCGACGGACATCGGCCCGGTGGACCTGATGTGCCGGGACGGGGAGGAGGAGTGGGTGGCGGTCGAGATCAAGCGCGTGGGGACGATCGATTCGGTGGAGCAGCTGACGCGCTACCTGGAGCGGATCCGTGCGGACCCGGAGCTGGGCTCCTGTCGGGGGATCCTCGCGGCGGAGCGGATCAGGCCGCAGGCGCGCGCGCTCGCGCAGGCGCGGGGGATCGACTGCGTGGAGGTCGACCCGGAGGTCCTGCGCGGCGAGCGGGAGCCCGAGCTGCGGCTGTTTGCGGCATAGTTCCTCCACATGAGCGAGGAGACGAGCGACGGGGGCGGCGAGGCGGTCTTGCGGGAGCGGCGCGGGAGCGTGCTGCTGATAACGATCAATCGTCCGGAGGTCCGCAACGCGGTGAACGGGGCGGTGGCGGCGGGAATCGCGGGGGCGCTGGACGAGCTCGACGGCGACGAGGCGCTCTCGGTCGGCGTCCTGACGGGCGCGGGGGGCTTCTTCTGCGCGGGGATGGATCTGGGGGCGTTCGTGAGGGGGGAGTCCCCGTGGTTCGGGGACCGGGGCTTCGCGGGGATCGCGCAGCGGGCTTCACGCAAGCCGCTGATCGCGGCGATCGAGGGCTTCGCGGTCGCGGGGGGCCTGGAGATCGCGCTCGCGTGCGACCTGCTGGTGGTGGCGAAAGGGGCGAAGATGGGGATCCCGGAGGCCAGGCGCTCCCTGGTGGCGGCGGGCGGGGCGCTCCTGCGCCTGCCCCGACGGATGCCATACCACGTGGTGATGGAGCTGGCGCTGACCGGGGACCCGCTACCGGCGGAGCGCTTCCACGAGTTCGGCCTGGTGAACCATCTGGCAGAGCCGGGCGAGGCGGTCGCGGCGGCGCTGGAGCTCGCGGGGAGGCTCGCGAAGAGCGGTCCCCTCTCGCTGATGGCCTCCAAGCGGATCCTTCAGGAGCAGTTCGACTGGTCGAGCGAGGAGATGTGGGAGAAGCAGGGCGCGATCTCCGGCCAGGTGCTGATCTCGGAGGACGCGAAGGAGGGCGCGAGCGCCTTCAAGGAGAAGCGCGAGCCGGTTTGGCGGGGGAGATAGCCCCGCAGGCGGTTGCTCCGTAGATTTGTTCGCTAAAATATAGATACACCCTACTAGGTTGTACTATCATTTTCTCGAACAGAGATGGCCTTCTTCAACCGCAAGGACGAGCTCGAGGCGCTCGATGAGCGCTGGAGCTCCGACCGTGGCGAGTTCGTCATCGTCTTCGGCCGCCGACGAGTGGGCAAGAGCAGGCTCGTCACGCACTGGGGCGCACGGCGCCGGCATCTGTACTACGAGGCGACCGCCGGCAGCGAACGGGACCACCTCGATGACATCAGCATGGAGATCGCCCGCGTCTCGGGCCGCCGCGTCTATGAGGAGCAGCCGTTGACGAGCTGGCGGGCGGTGTTTGCCGCATTCGAGGAGCTGCTGGAGGATGGCCCGATCCTCATCGCACTCGATGAGTTCCAGTTCCTCGCGCGGCGCAACGCGGAGATCGGCTCGCTGGTCAACGACTTGGTCGAGCGCCACAAGGACGACGCCAACCTGCGTCTGCTGCTCGCGGGCAGCGATGTGTCGTTCTTCGAGCGGGAGGTCGTCGGCTACGCGGCCACCTCCTACGGCCGGCGAACCGGCTCGCTGCGTCTGGAGCCATTTACGTGGACGAGCATCGAGCCGTTCATCCCGGGGTGGAGCGTCGAGGAGCGCATCCGCGCCTGGGCGGTCTACGGCGGCATGCCCTACTACCTCGACGAGATCCACCCCGAGGCCGATCTTGGCGAGAACATCTGGCGGACGATCCTCATCCCCGACGCTCTGCTGCGTCACGAGCCCGAGTTCCTGCTCGCCCAGGAGTCGCGCATCCGCGAGCGCGAGACCTATATGTCGGCCCTGCGCGCGATCGCCGCCGGTCGCACGCGCCTGGGGGAGATCGCCGAGCGCATCCAGCGCGAGCCGACCGAGGCCCGCTCCTTCCTGGAGACCTTGGAGGAGATGCGCCTGGTGCGCCGGCGCCATCCGGTGACTGGGCGGGCGGGCACGAGGGCCTTCTACGCGATCAACGACCCGTTCCTGCGCTTCTGGTTTCGGTTCGTCGCCCCCTACGAGAGCCGTCTGCAGAGCCGCGCAGAGGCCCGCCGCCATCTACAGGAGACGGTGCTCCCTGCTCTTGAGCACTTCGTCTCCGGCGACGCCTTCGAGGAGGTCTGTCAACGCTGGGCGTTGGAGCACATTCCCGGGGCCGTCGAGGTCGGGCGCTGGTGGGGCTCCAAGCGCGTTCGCACATCCGAGGGACTGCGTACCCGACGGTACGAGGCAGACGTGGTGGCCGTCGACGCCGAGGGTGAGATCCTCGCGCTGGGCTCGTGCAAGTGGAGCGTGAACGCTCACGACGCCGTCGAGCTTGACAAGCTCCAGACGGTTGCCAGGATGCTGGACATCCAGGAGCCGCCGCTGTACTTCTTCGACCGCACCGGCTTCTCCGAGCGACTGTACGAGATCGCCCGGGAGCGTTCTGAGGTGCACCTCATCCGCACCGATGAGATGGGCTGAGCGGGCCTCAGCCCCGTCGCGCGCGGCGCCTGCGCCGCCACTGGCTGAAGACGCGCTTGAACTTTCGCCAGAGCACCCCTCAGCGCTCGCCGGGGACCTTGCGGGGGTACTGGGAGATGGGCGCGTCGAGGTCGATGGCGGTGAAGACGATGCGGCTCTGTTCGGAGGCGTGCGCGGCGGGGTAGCCCTCGCCGGGGCTGGCGCGCTCGGGGCGGCCGATGTAGCCGAAGTGGATCTCCTCGGGGAGGATCTGCATGAGGCGGGGGAACATGTGCGCGCGGGCGCCCATGTTGCGGGGCTCCTCCTGGACCCAGACGACTTCGCGGAGGCTGGGGTAGCGGCGCATGAGCTCGAGGAGCTGGCCTTCGGGGAAGGGGTAGAGGAGCTCGACGCGCCCGACGGCGAGGCGGGGCTCGGCGGCGCGCCGGGAGTGGCCGACGATGTCGTAGTAGATCTTCCCGGTGCAGAGGACGAGGCGCTCGACGCGGTCCTCCTGGACACCCGGCTCGGCGATGACGGGCTGGAAACGGCTGTCCTCGGCGAGGTCCGCCAGGTCGCTGGTGGCCTGGGGGAGGCGCAGCAGGGACTTCGGGGTCATGATCACGAGGGGGCGCTGCTTGGCGACGCGGGCCTGGCGGCGGAGCATGTGGAAGTACTGGGCGGGGGTGGTGAGGTTCGCCACGCGGATGTTCCCCTCGGCGGCGAGGGCGAGGAAGCGCTCCAGGCGCGCGGAGGAGTGCTCGGGCCCGGAGCCCTCGTAGCCGTGGGGGAGGAGGAGGGTGAGGCGGGAGGTCTGCCCCCACTTGGCGAGGCCGGAGACGATGAACTGGTCGACGACGACCTGGGCGGAGTTGACGAAGTCGCCGAACTGGGCCTCCCAGAGGACGAGGGTCTCGGGGGCCTCCTGGCTGTAGCCGTACTCGAAGCCCAGGCAGGCGAGCTCGGAGAGGGGGCTGTTGTGGAGCTCGAGCGGGGCGCGGGCGTCGGGGAGGCTCTGGATCGGACAGATCGTCTGCCCGGTCTTTGAGTCGTGGAGGACCATGTGGCGCTGGCTGAAGGTCCCCCGCTCGGTGTCCTGGCCGGTGAGCCGGATGGGTGTGCCCTCGGTGAGCAGGGAGGCGAAGGCGAGGGCCTCGGCGTGTGACCAGTCAAAGCGGGCGTGCTCCTCGGGGCCGCCGGGGCGTGGGGTCTGGAGCGCGGCGCGGCGGCGCTCGAGCTGCTTGAGGAGCTTCGGGTGGACGGTGAAGCCCTCGGGCACGCGCAGGAGCTCCTCGCCGAGCGCGCGCAGGAGCTCGGCGGGGACGGCGGTCTGGACTTCGGGGCTGGGGGAGCGGTCGAGGAGGTGTTCGCCGGTGGCGTGCTCGTCGGAGTCGTGCTCGGCGGCGGCGGCGATCTTGGTCTTGAGGCGCTGGTGGAGGGTAGTGAGGTTGTCCCAGACCTCCTGCGCGAGGCGGTCGACCTGCTCGCGGGTGACGGTCCCCTCGGCGATGAGGCGCTCGGCCCAGAGCTCGGAGACGCGCTTGTGGGCCTTGATCTTGGCGTACATCTCGGGCTGGGTGTAGGCGGGCTCATCGGACTCGTTGTGCCCGAAGCGGCGGTAGCCGATGAGGTCGATGAGGACGTCGTGGCCGAACTCCTCGCGGAAGGCGAAGGCGAGCCGCACGGCGCTCATGCAGGCGGCGACGTCGTCGGCGTTGACGTGGATTATGGGGACGTCGAAGCCCTTGGCGAGGTCCGAGGCCCAGCGCGTGGAGCGGGCGTCGTCGGGGTCGGTGGTGAAGCCGATCTGGTTGTTGGTGATCAGGTGCACGGTGCCCCCGACCTGGTAGCCGTCAAGGGCCTGGAGGTTGAGGGTCTCCGCGACGACGCCCTGCGCAGGGAAGGAGGCGTCGCCGTGGATGGCGATCGGGACCGCGGCGTTGCGTTCCTGCACGGCGTGGGGACCCTCACGTTTGGTCTGGGCGGCGCGGGTGGCGCCCTCGACGACGGCGGAGACGTACTCGAGGTGGCTCGGGTTGGACTCGAGGTTCACGCGGATGGTCCGGCCGTCCAGGAGGGGGTAGTCGCCGTGGGTGCCGTGGTGGTACTTGACGTCCCCGGTGCCCCCCTGGGGGATGGTCGTGACGGCCTCCAACGTCGAGGCGCCCTCGAACTCGGCGAAGATGGTGTTATAGGCGCGCCCGAGGTTGTGGGCGAGGACGTTGAGGCGACCGCGGTGGGCCATCCCGATGACGACCTCGCGGGCGCCGTGGGCGGCGGAGAGCTCGATGAGGGCGTCGACCATCGGGACGGTCATGTCGAGGCCCTCGATCGAGAACTGGTGCTGGCCGAGGTAGGCCTTGTGCATGAAGCGCTCCAGGGCGTCGACCTCGACGAGCCGCTTGAGCAGGCGCAGCTGCTCCTCGGGGCCGGGCGCGGCGCGGAAGGCGCCGGACTCGATCTGCTCGCGCAGCCAGGTGCGCTGGCGGTGGGAGGCGATGTGCTCGATCTCATACGCGATGGTCCCGCAGTAGGTCTCGCGCAGGTGGGGGAGGGCGTCGAGGAGGGTGGCGCCGGGGACGCTCATGCGGAGGATCTTCGAGGGGATCTGGGCCATGAGCTCCGGGGTGAGCCCGAGGGGCTCGGGGTTCAGGGAGGGGTCGCCCTCGGGGGGGACCCCGAGGGGATCCAGGCGCGCGGCGAGGTGGCCGTGGGTGCGGAAGGCCTTGACGAGGGCCGAGCCGGACTGGACGGCCTGGAGGAGCTCCTCGTCGATCCCGTGGCGCCGATCGCCCTCGCGGGTCTCCTCGGCAGCGGACCTGGCGGGCGCGGTGGGCACGGGGGCGGCGGGGGCGGCCCCGAGCTCGATGCCCAGGGAGGCGGCGAGGTCCTCGTAGAAGCCGTCCGCCCCCTGGAGGAGCTCCTCGACGCGCGCGAGGAAGCGGCCGGACTCGGCGCCCTGGATGACGCGGTGGTCGTAGGTGGAGGTCATCGTGAGGACCTTCTCGGCCCCGATGGAGGCGCCGATCGCCCCGAGGCCGACGGGGTAGGCGATGGAGCCGGTCGCGACGATGGTGCCCTGTCCGGGCATGAGCCGGGGGACGGAGGCGATCGTGCCGAGGCCGCCGGGGTTGGTGAGGGTGATGTTGGCCCCGCTGAGGTCGTCGACGGCGAGGGTGTTGGTGCGGGCCTTCTCGACGAGGGCGTCGTAGGCGAGGAGGAAGTCGGCGAAGGAGAGGGAGGCGGCGTCACGGATGACGGGCACCATGAGCGTGCGGCTCCCGTCGTCCTTCTCGACGTCGACGGCGAGCCCGAGGTTGACGCTCGCGGCCCGGACGCGGTGGGGGCGCCCGTCGATCTCGGCGAAGTGGTCGCACATGACGCTCATCTCCGCGGCGGCGCGGACGATGGCGTGGGCGATGAGGTGGGTGAAGGAGACCTTGCGCCCGGCGGCCTTGAGCTCCTTGCGGCGGGCCTCGAGGGCGGTGACGGTGAGGGTGCGGAAGCTCGTGGCGGTGGGGATCGAGCGGG